>JAMOPR010000276.1 GCA_027064485.1 Desulfurobacteriaceae bacterium
TTGACACAACCAAAATAAAATTCTTATTTGCTGTTTAATATAGAGCGGGCTGCTGCAGAAATTGTTAGAGGGTCTTCTCCTTCCAACAGGTATTTCATGTATCCTACAAATGCAACCATAGCGCCGTTGTCGGAGGTATATTCCATATCTGGAAGGAAGATTTTCTTTCCTTCCTCTTTTAGTTCTTGTAGTTTTTTTCTTAGAAGGGAGTTTGCTGAAACGCCTCCAGAAATCGCTATTGCTTCGATTTTATAATAGTCGATAGCTTTTTTTAATTTGCTTAGTAGGTATTCTATTGCTGTTTTTTGAAAGGATGCTGCTAACTGTTCTTTGGGATATCCTTTTTCTGTAAGTCTTTTGACGGCGGATTTTAATCCGCTGAAACTGTAGTTGAATCCTTCTACTTTGGGTTTGGGAAGTTGAACGTATTCACCGGAGTAATTTCTGTAAATTTTGTCTATTATAGGTCCTCCGGGGTAACCTAAATTTAGCATTTGAGCTACCTTATCGTAAGCTTCACCTACGGCATCGTCTAACGTTTTACCGATAAGGGTGTATTTAAAAGGGTGCTCTACCAGAAGTAATAGTGTGTGTCCCCCGCTTACGACGAGGGCGAGAAATTTACTTGGTATCTCTTCTCTTTTTTCTATGAACGGAGAATAGATGTGTGCTTCTATATGATGAACCGTTTTAAGGGGAAGGGAGAGGCAGTAGGAAAGTCCCTTCCCAAAGGTTAATCCGACTAAAAGGGCAGGTAAAAGTCCCGGCGTTCTTGTTACTGTGATGAGGTCTAAATCTTTAGTTTCTATACCTGCGATTTGTAGTGATTCCTGAAAGACTAAGTCTATATTTTCTGCGTGCTTTCTTGCAGCAATTTCAGGAACTATGCCGCCAAAGGGTTGATGAAATTCGTGTTGAGAAGAAACTACGTTTGATAGAACTTTATCTTTTTCACCTTCATAAACGGCAATTGAAGTATCGTCGCAGGAAGTATCTATTCCTAAAACTTTCATTCTTGCTCCTTTTCTAAAATAATTACTTCATTTCTTATAGTTTTTACGAATGTATTGAAAAGGTCTCTTAAATCTGTGTATTCTTCAACGGGGATTATGTGTTTGTTGAGTATTAGCTTTAAATTCATGCTTATAACTTGCGGTTTTGCTTTCCACTTTAAGCTCATGAATCCTACTCTGTTTTTGAATGCAAAGTCTTCAGGTTTTAGATAGAGTTTGTATCCTGGTGGAATTTTAATTTCGGCTTCTATCTCTTTGGACATTTTGTAGCCAACAACGTAGGGGTATTTCCTTTTCTTTTCCGCAACTAAGGATACTAACCGGGAGAATGATGGAACAGGTAATTTTGCAAGGAGGAAATGAGAAGTTAACGTTGCATATTCGTTATCGTAACCTTTTATAGAGATTGTTACGTCGGGGATGTTAAGGTTTTTGTAATCGGAAAGCTGGTATCCTACTACGTTGAATCCAGGAGAAATTGAGGAAGCTAAATTTTCAACGTGCCTTTTTATATCAGGTTTTGTCGCCGTTATGAGCCTTGCTCTTTCAAACATGCTGTAAACGCCCTTGTATATAAAGGAAAAGTTGCCTTCTAATTCTCCAGAAGAGTTTAAAGAGAAATTTCCTTTAAATTGTTCTACGTTTACTGAAGGTGGTGCAACGGGAGTTTCTTCTAAGTAGCCTTTTTCTTTTTCAACGTCAATCATTAGGACGTTTCTTCCCTGGTCACCGGGAGGTAAGTATCCAAATGGGACGAAATCCGAAGTAGTGTCCATGTAAACTGTTCTTCCGTTGAGATTAACTGCAGCTATTTCGTGGTTAAATGCTGTAGGCATTGGTAATGCTTTGTCCATGTTGGATTTTCCTGATGTTGGTATTAAAACGGGATAGCCTTTAATTCCCACCGCTTTGAGCATGGCGATTAAGAGCGTTGCGTGGTCTTTGCAATCTCCATATCTGTTTTTGAGTATTTCGGGAGCTTTGTGTGGTTTGTATCCGTTAATTCCGAATTCCATTCCTACATATCTGATGTTTTGGGAAACAAAGTTGTAGATAGCCTGTATTTTTTCTTTTTTTGTTTTTTTACCCGCCGTTAGTCTTGCTGCCAATTCTTTAATTGTTTTGTCCGGCTTTACGGCGTCTTTTGCGAGTTCTGAATACCACTTTGCAACCTGCTGCCAGCTTTTGAGGGATGTTATGGAGACTTTTTTGGCTATTTCTCCTATTGGTGGCATTGAAGGTTCTGTCTCTATTGGTGGAACGTTGGTAAGTTTCCAGAGGAGCACTTTAAAGTGTTTTTCTTCTTTTATTTGCGGTGTGGCTTCTTTTTCGTTCATATTGTAACACTTGTATTTGAAGTATTTTCCTTCGGGAATGTATACTGTAAATGTAGCCTCCTTAACGGGATATTCTCCTTGGAAGAAGTTTGTTTCCCAAAATTCATTTTTCATGTAAGGTTTGAAGGTTTCAATCTCGTATGCGTATTTAATTACTGAGCCTGGCGTAACCGCTGGCATTGAAATTGTTTGGTATTTTAGGTCTGAGTAAATTGGTGCTTCTGATACAAAGGGAGGATATACTACATTGTAGGCTTTTTTGTCTGGATAGATTTTTTTGCCGTTTGGTGTTACGGTGTAGGCGTAGAGGATTTTTACCTTTTGGTGTTCTGTTGAGAAGGGGATTACTATTTCACCAAAGTTTTTAATTCCTCTTTTACCTGTGATTTTTACTGCCATTTCTTCTTTGAAAATTTTTCTACCATCTTTAAAGAACTTTACTGATGAGTGGTCGTAAAGAATTACTGCGCCAAAATTTTCAGCTAATGCCGATAAAGGGATTAAAATAATTAGAAGAACGGCGGTTAGAAGCTGTTTGGCTCTTCTCATTTTTAACCTCCTTTTGGGGTGTGGGTAAAGTTTATCAAAGAGTAGAAAGTTTTTGTAAAGGCTTTTATAATCTTCCTGGTATTCTTTAATCTGGAGAATTTTTATGGCTCTGATAAAACTTGAAAATGTTAAAAAGGTTTTTAAGCAGGGAGAGCTTAAAACTGAAGTTCTAAAAGGAATAAACCTTGAAATAGAAAGGGGTGAATTTGTGGCTATAATGGGTCCTTCGGGTTCTGGTAAATCCACCTTGATGTATATATTGGGTTGTCTTGATAGACCTACTTCTGGAAAGTATTACCTTGATGGGAAGGATGTTTTGGAAATGACCGATGATGAGCTTTCAGGTTTAAGAAGCAGGTATATAGGTTTTATTTTTCAGGCTTTCTATTTAATTCCTTATCTGAACGTTTTGGATAATGTCCTTTTGCCTACGGAATATCTTGATTCTTCTGTTAAAAGAAAACTTTTTGAGAAGATTTCACCGAAAGAGAAGGCTGTTCAGCTTCTTGAAAGGCTTGGAATGAAAGATAGGATGGATTATAAACCGGAGCAGCTTTCTGGTGGTCAAAAGCAGAGAACTGCTATTGCAAGAGCTTTGATGAATTCTCCGGAAATTATTCTTGCTGATGAGCCTACAGGACAACTTGATAGCGCTTCCGGTAGGGCTGTTATGGAGATTTTTAAGGAGCTTAACGAAGAAGGTAAAACTGTAATTGTTGTTACTCACGACCCTAATACGGCTTCTTACGCTAAAAGAGTTATAGAAATTGCGGATGGAAGAATAAAGGTATGAGCGAAATTTTCTTAAAAGACCTTTTGGCTTCCCTTGTGCACGGAAAGTTGAGAACTGTTTTTGCCGTTTTGGGTATAGTTTTTGGCGTTTCTTCTTTGGTTTTAATCGTTTCGGCGATTAAGGGAAGTAACTTGCTTGCAAATAAGGTTATTAGTAGGCTGGGACCTGATTCTGTTTTGATAGTTTCTGGAGCGATAGGGAAAGGTCCAAGGGGGAGAACGAGGAATCTTTCTTTGGACGATGTGAGGGATATATCTAAGCTTGAAGGTATATATGCTTTGACTTACGGTATTGTAAAACCGATGATGGTTTCAAATACTAAAACTTCCAAATTTTCTGCTGTTTTTGGTGTAGGTGAAAATTGGTTGAAGTCTTGGGATTATAAGATTGAGGTGGGGAGGGGATTTTCTTCCGATGATTTTGAAAATATGAGGAAAGTTGCCGTTGTGGGTCACGAGGTTAGCGATTTTTTCTACCCTAACGAAAATCCTATAGGGAAGATAATCCTTGTAGGGAAAGTCCCTTTTAGGATTATAGGGGTTTATAGAAAGAAGGGGAAAACGCCGAACGGTCATAATCTGGATAATAGGGTTTTTATATCTTACAACCTTTTTGACAGGGTAGTAGATAAAACTTACGGAAAAGTTTCTGTAATTAGGTTCAGAGTTGTTGATATTAAACGTTATCAGCAGGTTCTTAAGGAGACGAAACAGATATTGCTGAAGAGGCATAAAAAAGATGAGTTTACAATAATTACGCCTGTTATGGTTAAAAAATTCCTTTCTATGATGTCTGCTACCTTTGCTCTATTTTTGGGGATAGCTTCTACAACGGCTCTGGTTGTTGGAGGTTTTGTTCTTTCTTCGATTTTTTATATAAACGTTAAAGTGAGGGAATGGGAAATAGGTTTGAGAAGGGCTTTGGGGGCTACTAAAAGGGCGGTTTTGTGGAGGATTTTGTCAGAAAGTATAGTAATTGCTGTTATTTCGGTAATTCTGGGCACTTTTATAGGTTTTGCTTCTGTAAAATACGTTTTGTCAGCTCTTAGTATTCCTGTTGTATATCCTGTAGAAGCGTTTTTCGTCGCTGCTTTCTTTTCTCTTTTTGTATGTATAGTTGCAGCTTATTTCCCTTCAAAGAAGGCAGCAAATCTTGACCCTATAGCCTCTTTGAGGAGAAAGGCTTGATGAGTATTAGTGCTTTCCTTTCCTATTTCAGAGAAAATAAGAGGAGAATGCTTCTTTCCATTGTAGGAATTGCTATTGGCGTTTTTTCCTTAACTTTGATGACTGGTATTACAGGGGCTATGGAAAGAAGTATATCTAAGGCGTTGGGAAGTATGGGAGCTAACCTTATAGTTGTTATACCGGGAGAGGTGAAAAACTTTGGCGGTAGAACATTACAACTTTCTTTTTATCCTACCCTTACGTTGAAGGATGCAGAAGCGATAGAAGAGAAATGTCCATTGGTTATGAGGGTTGCACCGTATAAAGTAGTTAATCCCAACGTTCATTACGGGGGAAAATCTATATCTTCTGATGTTGTGGGGATTACGCCGTCTTACGAAGTGGTTACTGATTTTCATCCTTTCTGTGGAAGATTTATAAATCGAGATGATGTGGAAAATATTTCACAGGTTGCAGTAATCGGTTGTGAAGTTGCCAAGGAGCTTTATGGGGAAAAATGTCCGATAGGGAAAACGGTTTATCTCTACAACGCTCCTTACAAGATTGTGGGGGTAATGGAAAAAAGAGGAACGGATTTAAGCGGAGAGGATTTGGATACGAGGATTTTTATTCCCATAACTTCTGCTGTTAAAAGAATTTCAAACGTTGACTATATAGATGGAATATACGTTCTTTCTGTTTCCCCTTCTATGGTAAAAGAGACTATAGGAGAAGTTAAAACGCTTTTGTTGAAAAGGCACGGTAAGAAGGATTTTACCGTTGATAGATATGAAGACGTTGTAAACACAAAAAAACAAGCTATGGATATATTTTCTAAGCTTTCAATAATTGTGGCTGCTATTTCTTTTAGTGTTGGTGCTTTGGGAATATTGGCTGTTATGACGCTTTCAGTTTATGAGAGGCTTGTAGAAATAGGAGTAAGAAGGGCTTTTGGGGCTTCCAAAAAACGTATCTTGCTTCAGTTTTTAACTGAATCAGTTGTTTTATCCTTTTTGGGTGCTATTCCAGGAATAGTTCTGGCGGTGTTGTTGGTTCTTTTAGTGTCTAAAATAGCTGGTTGGGTTACGTTTGTTCCTGTTGATGGTGCTTTGATTTCTTTTTCTTTATCGCTGATTATTGGTTTAATTGCTGGAGTTTATCCGGCTTTAAGGGCTACATCTTTTGACCCGAAGGAGATTTTGAAGGAAGAATAGTTTAGCTTAACAGTTTCTTTGCTCTTTCGATTACTTGTTCTGCAACGTTTTGAGGTATGCCTATTGCTTTTAGTTCTTCTACGGTAGCGTTAGCTATCTCTTTTGGATTGGGATAAAATTTTTCAAGAATTTTTTTGCGTTTTGTTCCTAAACCTTTTATATCGTCAAAGATACTTGTAAACATGAGTTTTTCTCTGACTTTTCTGTTGAAGGTTATGGCAAATCTGTGAGCTTCATCCCGAAGGTTTGTGAAAAATCGGTAGAGGTGTGGGTATTTTTTCGTTTCTATTACTTCTCCATCGTCTGTGTAAACGATTTCTTCTTTTTTTGCTATGGAAAAAACTCTGAAATCGAGTCCGAGGGAATCTCTTACTTTCATGGCAACGTTGAGTTGACCTATACCACCGTCAAT
>JAMOPR010000277.1 GCA_027064485.1 Desulfurobacteriaceae bacterium
GTTCTTGTATGTTTTGGTGTTCATTCTGTTTTTATTGTTTTTCCTCTACTTTACTTTTCCGTTTGAAAAGTTTATCGGCAATGCGCTTTGTAAAAGAGGTGTAGAATACGAAGAAGTCGATTTTAAAAGGATTCCTCCAGTTGTTGTTATAAATGGTTTAAAGTATCCTTCTTTACCGTTCGTTGTTGATAGAGTGGAGATTCATCCTTCTTTGCTCTCACTTTTAAAGCCTTTAAAGAAGTTTTACATTGTTGCAACTTGGTGTGGCGGAAGTTCAATTTTTGATACAACCTATCCGCTGCAGAAGTTGGCTTTTAAAGTTGATGGTGTTAATTTGCCTTGTCTTTTTAAAGACAAATTTAAAAATGTAAAGGGTAAGCTTTATGGAAAAGGAACTTTGATATTTTCCCGTAAAGGTAAATTGCTTACTGGAGGTAAGGGTAATTTTTACACCAATGATTTAAGAGTGTCTGATTTAAAATTCGGAATTTTTACACTTCCTGATGTAAAAGTAGGTAAGGCAGAGCTTAGTTATGTGGTGAAAGGTAAGAACTACGTTGAGTTAAAGGGAAAAGCAGAGGGTAAGGTTAATGTCAAGGCTGAAGGATTTATGCGGGTTAACTTGAAAGATTTTGGAAGAACTTATTTAAGCCTAAATGTAAAGGTTGTGTTAAAGGAGGGAGCTTTCAAAAACAGACCGTTCAGTTTCAGAATTGCAGGATATTTGTCTAATTTGAGTGTAAGATGATAGATTACGTTAGAGGGAAAGTTTTTGAGAATTATGGGAATAGTATTTCTGTCTTGTGTGGAAGTATTGCTTATAGAATTTACGTTCCTATCAAGTTGTTAACCTCTGTAAAAAAAGGAGATGATATTGAGCTTTACGTCCACTTTACCATGCCTAAAGAAGGTTCACCTGTCTTATATGGTTTTCAGACGGTTGAAGAGAGAAATCTCTTTGAAACTCTTCTTAAGATTCACGGTGTTGGCGCAAAAGTGGCGCTGAATGTTGTTTCTTACTTTTCAAAAGAAGAGTTGGAAAATATAGTTATTTCGGAAGATATAGAAACGCTTTCTTCCGTTCCTGGTTTGGGTAAAAAACTTTCTCAGAGAATAGTTGTTGAAATGAAGAGTAGAATGGAGAAATCCCCCCACATCCCCCCAGACCTTTTAGAAATTCTCACATCTTTAGGCTACAAAAAGAGTGAAATAGTAAAGTCTCTCAAAGGTTTTGATTGCAATAAGCCGATAGAAGAACTTGTAAAAGAAGCAGTTACTATACTTTCTGGAAAGTTAGCTAAATAGTTTCCCCTTAATTGTGGAGTTGATTATGGAGATTTTGGATGTTGCTTTAAAGGCGGCTGAAGAAGCCTCTAAAGTTTTAATGGAATACTTTGGGAAGCTTTCCTCTCTGGAAATTGAAGAAAAGAGTAAGAACGATTACGTTACAGAGGCTGACAAAAAATCAGAAATGGTTATTATTAAGACTATACAAGGCTATTTCCCCCAACACACTATAATTGCAGAGGAAAACGGCGGGAAAGAAGGAAATGAGTGGAAGTGGTATATAGACCCGCTCGATGGAACGAAAAACTTTATTCACGGTTTACCGGTTTTTTGCGTTTCTATCGGCGTAGAGAGAGGAGATGAATTGGTAGCTGCTGTAATAGGAGCGCCAGCGTTAGGGGAGGTTTACGTGGCGGAGAAAGGTTCTGGCGCTTACTGTAATGGCAAGAGAATAAATGTTAGTAACAGACCTTTTGATGAGGCGCTTGTGGCAACGGGATTTCCTTTCAGAGGGAAGAATCTGTTGGATGATTATCTGGTGTGTTTTAAAGAGGTATTTTTAAAAGTTTCAGGTGTTAGGCGGTGTGGTTCTGCAGCTATGGATTTGGCTTACACTGCTAAAGGAGTGTTTGACGGATTTTGGGAGATGTCTCTTCATCCGTGGGATATAGCGGCTGGAGTTTTACTTGTTGAAGAGGCAGGTGGCGTTGTCAGTGATTTTAAAGGTGAGAAAGGATACTTAGAGAGCGGTAACATAATAGGTGCTTCAAAAAATACTTATGCTGGGCTTTACGAAATTGTAAACAGACATTTGGGAAATAGGTGATGAGAAAAGAGGAAATTATTCAGAAGTTGAAAAGATATAAGCCTGTTTTGGAAGAAAAGTATGGTGTGATTAAAGTGGGAATTTTCGGTTCTGTGGCAAGGGGAGATGAATCGGACAGGAGTGATATAGATATAGTTGTAGAACTGAAGGAGATATCTCCTTTTATCTTAGTAGATATTAAAAGAGAACTTACTAAGTTGCTGGAATGTGAAGTGGATGTAGTTAGGTTAAGAAAGAATCTTAACAGAATGTTAAAAAGGAGAATAGAAAAGGAAGCAATATATGTATGATAGAGAGTTGTTACTAGAGATATTATGCCAGATAGAAAAGTCTATTAATACTATTTTACGACGAGTTTCAATAATAAATGGGCCTAATGACTTTATAGAAAATGAAGAAGGTTTGGAGAAGTTGGATTCTGTATGCATGCAACTTATAGCTATAGGAGAAGCGCTAAAGCAAATAGATAAAGTTACTAAGGGTAAATTTTTGTCTCAGTATCCTGAAGTTGAATGGGATAAAGCGAAGAAAATGAGAGATGTTATTGCACACCACTATTTTGATGTGGACGAAGAGATTGTGTTCGTGGTATGTAAGGAAGAACTACCTAAAATGTTGAATGTTATCAAGAAGATGAAAAATGATATTGGCAATATAAAGGAGGTATAGAAGATGGCTTATGATGAAAAGAAATGTGAAGGATGTGCTTTTAAAAGTAAGTGTGAAACAGCAAAAGACCCTATGGAAGTAAAGCTTACCTGTAATCTTTCTAAGATAAAGCACAGGATAGGTGTTTTGAGCGGTAAGGGCGGTGTTGGAAAAACTACTGTTGCTACGAACATTGCTACTGAGCTTGCAAAAAGAGGATATAAGGTAGGTTTACTTGACGCTGACCTTCATGGACCGAACGTCGCAAAGATGCTTGGTGCAGAAGGAGAAAAACTTTTTGCAGACCCTGAAACTCAAACGATAAAACCTTTTATTCCTGAAGGTATGCCTAATTTAAAAGTTGTTTCTATGGCTTTTCTTTTGGAAAATCCCGACCAGCCGGTGGTATGGCGCGGACCTTTAAAGCATCAGGCTATAAAGCAGTTTTTGGCAGAAATTGACTGGGGTAACCTTGATTACCTCATTATAGACCTTCCACCTGGAACGGGTGATGAGGCATTAAGTGTAGCACAGCTTATTAAACCTATGGATGGCTTTGTTGTTGTTACGACGCCGCAGGAAGTTTCTCTTCTTGATACTCGTAAATCTATTAGCTTTGCGAAAATGGTAAACGTTCCAGTGCTTGGAATAATTGAAAACATGAGCGGATTTATCTGCCCTCACTGTGGTAAAAGGGTAGATTTATTCAAAGTCGGTGGCGGTGAAAAAGCGGCTAAAGAGCTTGGGATTCCGTTTTTGGGTAGAATACCAATAGAACCTTCGGTTGTGGAAGCAGGTGATGAAGGTAAACCTGTTGTGATTGCGTATCCTGACAGTGCTTCCGCAAAGGCGTTTTCTGAAATAGTGGATAAACTTTTAGAGGAAGTGAAATAATGGATTACAAAGAGAGAATAGTAAGAAACCCTAAAATTTTGAGTGGTAAACCGGTAATAAAGGGAACGAGAATTCCGGTGAGTTTAATTTTAGAAAGGTTAAGTGAAGGCGTTTCTTGTGAGGAATTGCTGAAGATGTATCCTACATTGGAAAAAGAAGATATCATGGCGGCTATTGCTTATTCTGCTGATGTTATAAAGAAAGAGGTTTTGGTTGAGTATTAGAATTTTAGCTGATGAGAATGTTAACTATGAGATAACAAAAGCTTTAAGAGAAGATGGGTTTGAAGTTGTTTCTGTTGCTGAAATTTCACCTGGAATTACAGATTTTGAAGTTATTGAACTTGCAGTGAAGTTAAATGCTGTTATTTTGACTGAGGATTCGGATTTTGGAAGATTGGTATTTTCCTGTGGAAATAAAACGAATGGAGTTATTTATTTGCGTTACTCAGCGAGAGAAAAAGAAGAGGTTGTTAAAACTTTGGTTGAATTTTTAAAGACGCAAAAAGAGTTGTGTGGTAAGTTTATAGTGGTTACTTTGAAAAAAGTAAGAATTAGGAGTATTTAATTGCAGTTAAAAACCCGTATTAAGAAGGTTGTGGCGGGGGGGATTTTCCTCCTTGCCGTTTTATTTATAGTTGTTGGTGTTTTGAGAGATGAAGCTTGGACGGTATGGAACAACGCCAAAATACTTTGTCTTACGTGTATAGGGATTAAGTGATGTTACCCGTGAGCTGGTTTAAAAATAGGCGCTTTTATCAAATTTTAACGGCTTTTACGGCAAACTTTCAACTCTTTAATTTCATTGCAGCAAGACTTTATACCGGGAAATTAAAATTTATCCCTTTTCCGATAATGAACTGTTACGCCTGCCCTGCTTCCGTTTTTGCTTGTCCTATCGGAACGCTTTCGCATTTTTTAGTTATTTCTAAAATTCCGCTTTTAGTGATTGGAATAATTTCTGCTGTTGCTTCTACTTTCGGCAGATGGATATGCGGATGGGTGTGTCCTTTTGGGTTGCTTCAGGATTTACTCAATAAAATTCCATCGGCTGAAATTAAACCGCCTGAGTTTTTATCTTATTTTAAATATGTTTTCCTTATCTTGTTAGTTATTCTTTTACCTTTCTTCTTTAAAGAACACTACTTTTGCATGGTCTGTCCTACTGGAACGATAGAAGCCGGACTTTATTGGGTTGCCGTAAACAGCATGATACTCAACATGGCAGGTGCGTTCTTTCTGTTTAAAGTTGCAACAGCTTCTGCGTTTCTCTATTTTTCTGTTTTTATCAAAAGACCTTTTTGTCGTTATGTTTGCCCTTTAGGTGCTCTGTTTTCTCTTTTCAATAAGTTGAGTATCGTTGATTTCAGTGTTGACAGAAAAAACTGTATAGAGTGTGGATTGTGCAAAAAATCCTGTCCTGTTGACCTTTTCATTTATAAAGATGCTAATTCACTTTCCTGTTTGAGATGCTTAAACTGCGTTAGAGTTTGTCCAGTCGTGAAAATAGATTTTCCTTTGGTGAAAAATGGAGTTAAAACCTTACACTCCAGATGATTATATCCACCTAATAGGTAAAGCAGTTGAAAACGCTTTGAAAAATGAGTGCTTAATAATTTTCTTTGGTTCTATCCTTACCGATAAGTTCAGCAGGACTTCAGATATCGATGTTGGTGTTTATTGTGGGAGACCTTTAACGGCTAAGGAATATGTTAATATTCTCAATGAATTAGAAAAAGCTCCGATTTTGAGGGATGTTGACCTTATTGACCTTGCTGAGGTGAAAAATGAAGAATTTTTATCCAATGTATTAGATAGAGGAAAGGTGTGGAAAAGTTCAGAAGAACTCTTGGAAAGTTTGAAAAAGCAGTTGGAAAGTTTGAAGAAGCGTTAGAGAGTCTAAAAGAGTGGGGAATTCCTGAAGAACTTTTGGTGGAAGTTATTACGAAGAGATTTGAATATACTTTTGAGTCTATGTGGAAAACAGTGAAAGAGTATTTAAGGTTTCAGGGTATAGAGTGTAATTCCCCTCGTTCCTGTTTTAGAGTATCGTGCCTTTAGAGTATGAATCTTGTTTATATAGAATGATAATTTTGAGAAATTTTTTGGCTCACGTTTATAGTGAGGAGCAGGCTAAGGAAATATACAATAAAATAAGGGAAGAAAAATTTTTACAGGTTTTTAAGTCTATTCTGTTCGCTTTGGAGGAGGTATGAATTTCAAGAGGGTGTTTATTTTGTTCGTTCTAATGGTAGTTCCAATTTTTATTGGTTTATTTGCAAGGTTTAACGACCTTTCACAGTGGCAAAAGTTTCATAAGTTTTTCTATTACGATAATAAACCGCTTTTTACCAGTTATGATGCATACTTTTTCGGGAGATGGGCTAAAGAGGATATAAAGGGAACTTATAAGGCTGGAGAAGTAGACCCTTTAAGATTTGTCCCTGATAACTTTATTACAGGAAACGTTACTTATCCTTCTCCTATTCCTATGGAAAGCTGGATGGGAGCTGTTATCTCTAAAGTTTTCCACGTTCCTTTAGAGGTTGTTGCTCTTTACTTGACTCCGATTTTGGCTGTTCTGTTTGTGGTTCCTTTCGTTATTTACTTCTATCGTGAGGGATTACCGTTAACTGGTTTTACAGGTGCGCTTTTAGGTGTTATCTCTCTTATTTATTTAGTTAGAACGAGTATTGTAAGGTTTGATACAGATTCTCTAAACTTGTTCTTCCCTTTCGCCATAGCCTTATTTTTGTATTTGACTCTTAATGAAAGGAACATTAAGAAAAGA
>JAMOPR010000278.1 GCA_027064485.1 Desulfurobacteriaceae bacterium
AGATAGAGGTTTAGATGGAGTATAACGTTAAGGATATATTTAACAGTCCGTTTGCCGTTTTTTATGAAAAAGTTATCAATAAAATTTCAAGCCCTATACAGGTTGATAGGTGGCGCAAACGTTTGATTAAAGATGTTCTTAAAGAAGTTTACAGCCTTGATGTGGTTGTTGACTATTGTTCTGGTGCTTGTAACATAGGAAAATTGCTTCTTTCTTTGACCGATTCTCAACCTTTAATTGTTAATTGCGATATAAGTAAGCCGCTCCTTAATTTGGGAAGGAGGGAGCTTCGTCAAAAAAGCGCTTTTGTGTGTGCCGATAATAGGTTTTTCCCCATAAAGGATTCTTCTGTTGATGCAGTTTTTTCCTCTTTTTGTGTTAGGAATTCTCCGGAACCTTTGAGGACTGTTAAGGAAGTTTATAGGGTTTTGAAACCCGGGGGAGCGTGGGGGATTTTAGATTTTTTTAAGATTCAGAAGAGAACTTTTGTGACAGCTTTTAACAATTTTGTTTTTCGCTCTTTTATGAAGTTAAATAGTATTTTTATACCGTCCCATAGGGAAGCGATTGATTATCTGTTCTATTCGATAGAAAACTTTTTTACCGTTGATGAATTTTCTAAAGTTTTAGAAGAAAACGGCTTTGATGTAAAATTGGTCAGGACTTATATGGGTGGAGTTGCCAATACTTTGGTTGCTATAAAACGGGAGGTGTAAGATGTGTGATGTTTGCGGGTGCGGTCAACCAGAAAACAACTACGTAGTCTCTGATGAGAAAAGAAAAACTGTAGAAGTTAAAAAGAGCCTTTTAAGTGAGAACGATAGGGTGGCGGAAATCAATAGGAGGCATTTTGACGAGAAGGGAATTTTAGCCATTAATCTTATTAGCTCTCCGGGTTCTGGAAAAACTACACTTCTTGAAAAAACGATAGAAGCTCTTAAAGGTGAATTTAACATTGGTGTTCTTGAGGGAGATATAGAAACAGAAAGAGACGCTGAAAGGGTTAGAGCAAAAGGGGCTTACGCTGTTCAGCTTACAACCGGTGGTGCGTGTCACCTTGAAGCACCGTTGGTTCACAAAGGTTTCCATGCTCTTGAAAAGCAGATGGGAGATAAAACTCCTGATATTTTGTTTATTGAAAACGTTGGAAATTTGGTTTGTCCGTCGTCCTTTTACTTGGGAGAGCATTTGAGGGTTGTGCTTGTTTCTGTTCCGGAAGGACCTGATAAACCTGCAAAGTATCCTAAGGCGTTTAAGACATCTGACGTTTTTATCATTACAAAGTCTGACCTGATACCTTATTTTGATTTTGATGTAGAAAAAGTGAAAAAAGAGGCTCTTTCCCTTAATCCTAAACTTGAAATTTTTGTTATTTCTGCGAAAACAGGTGAAGGTCTTGAAAAGTGGTATAACTATTTAAGAAAAATGGTTAAGAAGAAAAAAGGAGCGACGGTTTGATAAAGAGGGTTTTTACCTTTCTTTTGCCTTTCTTTTTCTTCTCCAATAGTTACGCTATTACCTGTGCTGAGCTTGTGGATTTAGTAAAGGAAAAGAACCTTGACGTAAAATCGGGAGGCGTTTCTGTTGACGTTTCCCGGTATTCTCTTTTTGCAGATAAGAGAAGTTACTTTCCGAGAGTGTCTTTCAGTGCTCAATTTCAAGAGTTTTACCCTTACCGGACTATGTCTTCTAAGTCGTGGAATCAAAATTACTCTTACGGTTTAACTGCTTCCTTTGATATTTTGAACTTTCAAAAAGCAAATAAGATTAGGTTGGATAGAAAGCTGTTGGAAATTTCAAAAAGTGAGTTTTCCGTTACGCTTCTTAATTCTGTTTATGACGCTGTTGAGCTTCTTTTGAAGTTAAGAGCCAAAGAGAGGATAGTAGATATAAGAAGGAAGAACGTTGAGGACAGTAAAAAGATATTAAAAGCTACAGAAGAAAGGTATAGGAAAGGGTTTGTTCTTATAACTGATGTATTAAAAGCACGTTCTGACTTACAGAAGGCTATTTCCGATTTTGAAGATGCAAAACTTGATTATAGGAAGACGTTTAACGATTTGAACGAATTGGTTGATTATGCTTTAAAAGTTAACGAAAAGCCGGAAGTTATTCTAAAAGAAAAAATTCCCTTGAAGAGTTTAGATTTTTACATAAGGTTAGCTTTTAGGAATCGTCCGGAGATAAGAAAGGCAGAAAAAGAAGTGGAGTCGGCAAAGGCAGAGTTGAAGCTACAAGAAAGCACTCTCAGCCCCAGTTTGAGCGTTTTAACTTCCTGGGAAAAGAGGAATACAGATTATCCTCCTAAGGATAACAACTATTCTTTATCTTTTACTTTTTCCTACCCCTTTTTTGATAGTGGAGTGACTAAGTTCAAGGTTCTTTCCGAATCCCGGAAGGTTTTTTTGAAGGAGTTGAATTTAAGAAAAGTAAAAAATGCCGTGAGAAAAGAGGTTACAAACGCTTATATATCTGTTGAGTCTAAGAAGGAAGTTTTGAAGAGTTCTTCTTCTTTCCTCTTTTTCAGTAAGAAGGCTTACGAAAGGACTTTAAAAGAGTATGAGCTCGGCGTTACCGATATAGTAAACCTGCTCCAGACCCATTCAGCCTACGTTGATGCTCAGGAAAGTTATGTGGACGCTTTGCTTTCCTATAACTTAGCTGTTTTGCGGTTGCTTAGAGCTACAGGTGAAATGCCTGGAGGTATATGGTGAAGAAGGTGATTTCTTTTTTTGTTTTATTTGTTTTGATTTTTGGAGGTATTTTGTTTTTTAAGTTGAAACACAAAAGGGTTATTGTTCCAACCAAGGTTGTTGAGGTTAAAAAGGGGACTGTTAGAAAAGAGATAGATGCAACAGGGATAATAAAACCTCAAGTTGGTGCTGAAATAAAAGTTGGAGCGAGAATTTCTGGAACAGTAGTTAAGGAGAACGTTAAGGTTGGTGATTACGTTAAAAAGGGTGATTTGATAGCAGAGATAGATAACAGGGATTTAAAGGAAGAGTTAAAAAAGGCAAAAGCTCATTTAAAAGAAGTGAAAGATACTTACTCTAAACGGATAGCTTCTCAAAAGTTGAAAGTAAAATCTGCCGAGGCAGCTTTAAAAAGTGCTGTTGCCGACTTGAAAGCAAAAAAAGAAGCTTACGCTGTTGCCAAGTGGAAACTTGAAAGAGAAGAAAAGCTTTTTAAAGAAGGTTTTTCAACGGAACAGAAGATAAAGGATTTAAGGTTGAGCTTTGCTCAGGCAGAAAGTGCTTTAAAGGCAGCGAGGGAAAACGTAAAGAGGGCGAGATTGGATTTAAAAATAGCTAAAAGAGAACTTGAAAGATTAGAGGCAGAGTATGAATCTCAGTTAAAAACGGCGGAAGCTAACGTTAAAGAAGCCGAGGTTAGGTATTCTTATTCTTTCATTTATGCGCCTATGAGTGGGATTATTTCTTACGTTTCGACTCAGGAAGGTGAGACGGTTGTTGCAGGTCTTAATGCTCCACAATTTGTGACGATTTTAGACCCAAATAGGTTGGAAAACTGGATATATGTTGATGAGACGGAAATCGGAAAAGTGAAAAAGGGAATGAGGGTTGAGTTTACCGTAGATACTTATAGAAATAAGATTTTTGAAGGAAGAGTAGAAGAAATATATCCTAAGCCTAAGATTCTTAACAACGTTGTTTACTATATTGTTGTAGCAAGAGGATTTAAAAACGTTAACCTTTTGAGACCTGAAATGACGACTCATAATACGATTATTGCCGGCGTTAAAAAAGGCGTTTTGGTTGTGCCTAATGCTGCGGTTAAATGGAAAAACGGCAGGTATGTAGTTTATAAGGTTGTTGGCGGTAAGGTAAAAGAAGTGCCTGTTAAGGTGGGTTGGAGCGATGATAAGTTTACTGAAATCGTTTCTGGCTTGAAAGAAGGCGACAAGGTGGCACTGTCAATCACCGTTAAGTAGTTTGTATAGCTGTTCCATTTCTTCTTTTGTATGTTCTGAGGTAATTGATATTCTGAGTCTGCTCTTTTTAACTGTTGGTGGTCTTATGGCTGGAACGAAAAAGCCGTTTTCGTATAGGTGGCGGGAAAGGGTGAGGGCGGATTTTTCGTCTTCTACTAAAAAGGGAAAAATTGCCGATTGAGAGTTTATACCCGTTAGATTTTTGAAGAACTCTATGTTGCTTTGTAACTTTTTCATTCTTTCTGGAACTTTTTCTAAGTTTTTTAAGGTTTGACAGGCTATAAATGGCGGTAGGGCAGTTGTGTAAATAAACGTTCTGCACTTGTTTATGAGATATTCTCTTAGAAGGCTGCTTCCGCATACGAAAGCGCCTAACGTGCCTAAAGCCTTTCCGCATGTGCCGATGATTATTGTTGTTTCATCGGGTATTAGTGAGAATAGTTCAAAGGAACTCCAGCCTACAACTCCTGTTGCATGGGCATCATCAATTATGAGTATTGAGTCGTATTCGTTTTTTAGTTTAAACAACTTGTCTAACGGCGCGATGTCACCGTCCATACTGAAGACAGAATCTGTTACTATGAGACTCCTTCTGTAGTTTTTTCTTTCTCTTGAAAGTAAGTGTTCAAGTGTATCAACGTCTTTGTGGGGATATACTATTATCTTGGCTTTTGATAGTCTGCATCCGTCAATTATTGAGGCGTGGTTGAGCTCATCTGAAAATATTACATCTCCTTCGCCTGCAAGGGTTGATATAACGCCGACGTTTGCCATGTATCCCGAAGGGAAAAGCAGAGCGCTTTCGGTTTTTTTTAGTTTAGCTAATTTGTTTTCTAACTTTTCGTGGATTTCAAAGTTGCCGCATACGAGCCTTGATGCTCCACTGCCGCTTCCCCACTTTCCGCATTCTTGGTGAAATTCCTTTGCCAGTCCTAAGTAGTCGTTTGAAGAAAAGTTGATAAGTTTTTTACCGTTAATAGTTATCTCTTTATTTTGTGGAGAGGTTAGCGCTCTTAGAGAGCGGTAAAGATTTCCTTCCTTTAATCTGTTAAGTTCTTCTTTTATCCACTTCATCGTTTTTAGTAATCTATGTTGTATTTGTTAAGTTTCCTGTAAAGGTTAGAGATATCTATTCCCATGAATTTTGCTGCTTCCTTTAAGTCTCCGTTACACTTTTTCAGAACATCTTGGATGTAGGCTTTTTCAAACTCTTCTTTGGCTTTTTTCAGCGGTAGAGAAGTAAAGGTTTCTATCTCTGGCGAGTGAGAACTTTTAACAAATTCAACGGCGTTTTCTATTGCTTCTATCAACCTATCGTATTTTATTGGCTTTTCTAAAAAGTCAAAAGCGCCTAATTTTAGGGCTTTTACCGATGTTTCTACTGTTCCGTGTCCTGAAACGATTATGACAGCCCTTTTCTTTATTTTGCCGTTTTTGTGTATTTTTTCTAAAACATCCATTCCTGACATTCCTGGCAGGAAAAGGTCTAAGATAATAATATCTGGGTCTACTTCGTCTATTTTCTTTTCAACTCTGGAACCGATTTCTTCTGTGTAAACTTCGTAACCTTCGTCCTGCAAGATTTCTTTTATCGTTTCTCTTATGCCTTTTTCATCGTCAACTATCAGAACTTTCATCTAATGGCTCCAGCTTAATGATTTTAGCGCCGAAGAGGTCTATTATTTTGTTAATCTTTTCGTTGCTTTCTTTTGATATTGCCTTTTTGTTATTTCTTTTTTCGCTTTTGACTTCAACTATTTCAACTCTTTTGCCGAACTTTTTCTCTAATTCATCTTTTTTCGTTTTGAGCATATGGTAGGAGAGTTCATTTTTTGGAATGATTTTTACTGTTTCGTTTTCTTCTTTTGTTTCTTTTATATATTGGTTGAGGAACTGGTTTTCTTCGATTTCTTTCGTTTGTTTTTGGGATGGTTTAGTTTTTTTTTCTGCGGTTATTTGGATGCCGTTTGACAGCAGGTCTTCAAGTTTTTTGACATCTTTAAAGTAGGAAAGCCTGTATAGGTGGAATAAGAGAACGCTATAGGGGTATGGATGAAGTGTTATTTCCTTAAAGCACTCTGATAGTATTTGGAATGCTGCTTCCATTTCTTCGGTTGAGAAGTTGTCGTTTGAGATGAATTCTTTTTCTACAGTTTCTATTAGCTGTTTGAGGATGAATAATGGGTTGTAGCCTCTTTCTTCTAATTTGAAGAGAGTTTTTCTTAAAAGTTCTTTGTCGCCGGAGAAGGCAGTTTTTAGAAGCTCTATGAGGTCTTTCCCTGTTAGGACACCTAAAAATTCGGATACGGCACTTAGTTCTACTTTTCCGTTGCCAAAAGCTATTGCCTGGTCAAGGAGGCTTTCTGCATCTCTCATACAACCTTCTGAAGCTACCGCAATGAGGTTTAAAGCTTCTTCGTCAAATTCTACGTTTTCTGCTTCACAGATTTTTTTTAAGGTTTCCACCATT
>JAMOPR010000279.1 GCA_027064485.1 Desulfurobacteriaceae bacterium
TTATGGGTGTTTCGAAGAAGTTTGTTTTTCTCATAGCTTCGGAAAGCATATCTCCGGTGAGCAGGTTTTCTTTTACTTGCGTGAAGATTTCTTTTAAGTATAGGTTTGTTTCTACGTGGTTTATGATTAGTTCTACTGCTGATAGGAGCGTTCCTCCACTTCTGTAAACTTCGGCAATTGCTCTCATATCCCTAGCAAGGGAAGATTCTAAGAATATGATTCCTAAAACGGGGATTTTCAGTTTGAGTTTATCTATTAGGTAGCGAATTTTTCGAGATTTTTTTGTTAACAGTTTAATTCCTATGAAGATGAGTATTGGTGTAACGATTATCTCTTTCCAAAACGCTTTAACGAAATAACCAATCCAGAGTAGTAGTTGTGTCGGCAGAGGGTATTCTTTTAATCCCAAGGCTTTAATGGCTGGGAGAACCTGAGGAATGATGTATCCGAACATTATTCCTATTGTGAAAATCATTACAACAGTTACAAAAGCTGGATAGGAAAGTGCTTGCTTTACCTCTTTTTGAAGCCTTATTACCCAGTCCAGATATTCTGCATAGTTAGAAAATACCTGTGGCAATGCGTCTGTGTTTTCTCCTACTTTTACCAGTCCTATGAGTTCTCCGGGGAAAGCTCCTGTGGCTTTCATTGCTTCTGATAAAGAGCTTCCCGTTGTTACGCTGTTTTTTATCTGCTCTATTACCTTTTTAAAGTATGGGTTTTTGGTGGTTTCCTTTATGTCATCAAGCGTTTCCAAAATGGAGATTCCCATATCCAAGGAGCGTCCCATGTAGAAGCAAAAATCTGCCAGTTCTTGTTTTGATATTCTTTTAGGGGTAAGTAGGTCTAATAAGGAAAATTCTCTTAGAGCTGATAGCCAATCTCTTTTGTAGTCTAATAAAAGGGCATCCCCTTGGGAGTATATGTTTAAGAGTTCCTGTTCATTTTCGGCTTCTACCGTTTCTTCTATAACTTCCCCTTCGGGGGTTAGCAAAGTTACCCTGTATTTCGCCATTATACCGCCGCTAACATTTCAAAGGATACGCCTAAAACTTTTGATACTCCTGGAATTTCCATCGTTACACCGTAGAGAACGTCTGCCGCTTCCATCGTGATTTTGTTGTGGGTTATGACGATTACCTGCGTTTCTGTTGCCATCTGCTTTAGTAGTTCTACGAATCTTGCCGTGTTAACGTCGTCTAATGCTGCATCCACTTCGTCTAAAACGACAAAAGGAGCAGGTCTTACTGAGTAGAGCGCGTAGAGAAAAGCGAGGGCTACTAAAGTCCTTTCTCCTCCCGATAATAGATTGATATTATTATGCTTTTTGCCCGGTGGCTTTGCTTCGATTTCAATTCCAGCTTCAGATATTTTGTCTCCTACCAAGACTAATTTGGCTGTTCCTCCACCGAATATCGTTTTAAACGTTTTGCGGAAGTGTTTGTTTACCAATTTAAATGTTTCGTTGAGCCTTTTCTCTATCTCTTCGTCTAACTTTCTTATAGCTTCTTTCAGGTTTTTAATTGACTGTAGTAGGTCCTTTTCCTGTTCCAGTATGAAACCGTATCGTTCTTTTACTTTGTCATATTCTTCTATTGCGAGTAAATTAACAGAGCCGATGCGCGAGATTTTTTCCTTTATGTTTATCAGTTCCTTTTTGATTTCATCTTCAGGTTTTTCGCAGAAAGAAGCGCTTTCTAAAGCTTCGCCTACCGTTTTGTTGAGGGAGAGGATTTTTTCTATGAGTTCTTCTTCTTTTGCGTCCAGTTTTGCCAGGGTTATCTCATTTTCTTTTATTTTCTTTTCAACTTCTGAGAGGTCTTTTTGGCGGGATTTGAGTGCTTCTTCCTTTTCTCTTATTATAGTCGATAGAGAACGTCTTTTTTCTTCTAACTCCTTTAGTTCCTTTTTTATTTCTTCTATAGCTTCGTCAACGCCGGAAAGCAGTTCTTCTGCTTTTGAGAGATTTTCTTCTGAGTTTTTGAGTTGTTGATAAAGTTCTTCTGTTTTGTTTTCAATTTCTGCTATTTCTTTTTGAAGCGTTTTGAGAAAGCGTTCTTTCCCTTTAATCTTTTCTTGTAGGTTTGTAATTTTCTCTTTAAGAACGGACTCTTCTGAGCGGACGGCGGATAGTTCTTCTTTGTATCGAGTAATTTCTTTTTGTAGCGCTTCTGAATGTTGTTTCCTATTTTCCAAAGTTTTGAGGATTTCGCTCTTTTGATGTTCTAAATCTTTGAGTTTTTTGTTGTAGAGTTCCATTTTTGAGGAAAAACTTTCTACGGACTTGCGGTAGTTGTTTATCTTTTCCTGGAGTTCATTTATCTTTTTTTCTGTTTCCTGGACTTTAATTTTTGCTTCCTTAAGTTTTGATTCTGCTTGAAAGATTTCCATTTCTACGGAGCGGATTTCATCTTTGAGCTGTTCTATTTCTGCTTCTGTTGATTCCAGTTCTTCTTTTAGGGGTTTGCTTTTTTCTTTTAACTCAGATAAGTGTTTCTCTTTTTCTTTAAGTTGTTCTTTAAGATTGATTAGTTCTTTTTCCAATTCTAACAGGGAGTTACTCTGCTTTATCTTTCCTACGTATGAACCTTCACCGGAGAATATGTTAAGGTCTTTGTCTATGAATACGCATTTGGGATATTTTTTAGCTAACTTTTCTGCACCGCTTTGAACGAAGAAAACGTTTGAGAACAGTAGGTTTACTAAGTTTTTTACCCTTGAGTCTCTTGGTTTGACGTGGGCAGTTAAGGGAGTTGCATCGGGTATGTATTCTCCTTTTACTTCTTCAACATCGGCACTTAAAAGGAGAACTCTGCCGTTTCCTTTTATTCTTTCTTTTACCCAGATTACGTCTTCAAAGGTTTTTAGGATTATTCCTGCACCAAACTTCTTAATGTAGGTTTCTACGATTCTTTCCCATCCGGATTCTACATCTAAAAGATTTATGAGAAGTCCTATGTAGCCTTTTACTTTTCCTTGTTTTCCGCTTTCAACGATTTTTTCTTCTAGTTTGTCTAAGTTGAGGGTGGAGAGGATTTTTTCGGTGCTTTCAATTTTTGATTTTAAGGCTGCTACTTCGTGAGATGTTTTGTTTATTTCTTCTTCGACGGCGAAGATGGCTTCTTCTTTTTCCGATTTTTCCTTTCTTTTTTCTTCAATTAAAGTTTTTAGAGCAGTTTTCTTTTCTGTTAGTTTCTTAAGGTGTTCTTCAAGTTTTGTAACTTGAGATTTAAAGTATTCTTTTTCTTTGTTAAGAGTGTGGAGTTGGGGGGGAAGTTTTTCAAGGGAGTTTTTTTGAGATTTATAGCGTTCTTCTTCTCTTGCTACGTCAAGGTTTAGTTTGTTTATTAGGGACGTTATTTGGGATAGCTTGCTCTGCAATTTGTTAATTTCCGCTTTGATGTTTTGATGTTGCTCTTCCAAGTTTCTTAATTGGTTTTCTATCTTTTCTCTTTTTTCTTTCAAAGACTCTGCTTGAGATTTTAATTTGCTTTCCTCCGATTTTAGGGTTTCCAGTTCTTTAGTTGTGGTTTCTATTTTTTTCCGTTTGATGTCCTTTTCTTGAAGTCTTTCACGGATTTCTGTGTTTATTCGAACTATTTCTTTTGTGAGGAATTCTTTTTTTACAGAAGCTTCCTTTTTACTTTTTTCTACTTCGTATAATTCTTCAGATGTTTCTTCTATAAGTTTTGTTGTTTTGTCTAATTCTTTTCGCAAGGTTTCAATTTCTACTTGTAATGATGCCGTTTCAGATTCTAAGGAGTGTCTGTCTTCCCTTAAGATTTTTAACGTGCTTTCTGTTAACTCTTTTGTAGTGCGTATATTTTTAAGCTGTATTCCGTAAAGCAGAGTTTCTAAATCTTTTTCTTTTTCTCTTAACTCTTTGAATTTTTTCGCTTTTTCTGCTTGACTTTTGAGTTGTTTTAAGTTTTTTCCTACCTCTTCTATTACGCCTCTAACATTTTCAAGGTTTTGTTCTGCTTCTTCTAATTCTTTCAGTGTGGCTTCTTTTTTCTCTTTAAAAAGCGTAATTCCTGCGGCTTCGTCGATTAATTCCCTCCTTTCGTGAGGTTTTAACTTTAAGATTTTGTCTATTTGTCCTTGTTCAAAAAAGGCATAATCTTTATTACCGAGACCTATAGAAGAGAAAAATTCCTGAACATCTTTTAGTCTAACTTTTCTGTTGTTTATAAAGAACTCACTTTCTCCCGTTGATTTAACTTTTCTTTTTACTTCAACTGTTGGTTGAGTGGCGTCGAAGAGGTCATTTTTTAGTAGAGTTATCGTTACTTCTGCACTTCTGGCTGCTCTTCTTCCCTCTGAACCTTTGAATATTACATCTTTCTGACTGTCTGCTCTAATGCCTTTAGCTGACTTGTCTCCTACTACCCATTTAAGAGCGTCTACTATGTTACTTTTTCCGCATCCGTTTGGTCCTACTATGCAGTTTATGCCCTCTGTAAATTTGATTTCAGTTTCATCAGCGAAGGATTTAAAGCTCTTGAGTTTAAGGGATTTAATGAGCATAAATACCTCCTGCTTTTTCCTGCAAGAAATTATACTTCAGAGTGGGAGTGTGAGGGAGAATATAGAGACGGTGAGAAATGGTGCCCGGGGCGGGATTTGAACCCGCACGGGATTGCTCCCACAGGATCCTGAGTCCTGCGCGTCTGCCAATTCCGCCACCCGGGCAGTTGTTTTTCTGTAAATATATGCGAATGTGGATTTATAGAAAAGTGTTACGGCAATTTTATGGTTTTTACAAAGTCCCTGTTTTCTACGTGCCAGTTTACTGTCCTTTTTATTCCTTCTTCGAGGGGTATTTTGGGTTCCCAGTTTAATATTTTTTTCGCTTTTGTTATATCAGCCCAAGTTGCTTTCATGTCTGCCTTGTGGAAAGGTTTGTAGATAACTTCTGCTTTCTTTCCCAAATATTTTTCTATGAGCTTTATCACGTAGTTCAGCTGATGGGGTTTATTGCCTCCTAAGTTAATGATTTCGTAACCTGTTTCTGTTTCTAAAGCTTTTACGGTTCCTTCAGCTATATCATCAACGTAGGTAAAGTCTCTACTTTGAGTTCCATCTCCGAATACAGTTATGGGATTCCCTTCATCTATCCATTTGATGAATCGGAATATGCTCATATCTGGTCTTCCTATTGGACCGTAAACTGTGAAGTATCTTAAAACAGTTACATCTATTCCGTATAGGTAGTGGTAGGTGTAACTTGTAACCTCTGCACCTTTTTTGCTTGCGGCATAAGGTGATATCGGGGTGTTGACTGGTAAATCTTCTTTAAACGGCATTTTTTGCCCTGCGTAAAGGGAGGAGGTTGAAGCTAAGACGAATTTTTTGACGTTGTAATCTTTCATTAGTTCAAGAAGGTTTAAAGTTCCCAAGGCGTTTGTTGATAAATAAACGAAAGGGTCTACAATACTGTATCTAACTCCTGCTCTTGCCGCCAGATTAACTACGGCATCTATTTTTTCATTTTCGAAAATTATTCTCAAAGCCTCGAGATTTTCTATGTCTAGCTTGTAAAAAAGGAAGTTTCTATGCTTTTTGAGTTCATTGAGCCTGAATTCTTTTAATCTGACATCGTAGTAGTTGTTCATGTTGTCAATGCCTAAAACTCTGTAGCCTTTTTTAAGCAATTTTTCGGCTGTTTTATAACCAATAAATCCTGCTGCACCTGTTAAAAGGACGGTTTTCATATTTCCTCCTACTTTGGAATCGATGAGGGATTATATAGATTTTGCTTTAAGGTGTGTATATAATTTTCCCATGGAAGTAGATAGACTTCTGGAGTTAGCAGAAAGGTTTTTAGAAGGGAGCGTAACTTTAGAGGAAATTAGGAAGTTTCCAGAATTTTCTCCTGAAAGAGTTCCTTTTAAAGGAAATTTGAGTAGGTCTGCACTTATAGTTTCGGCTGACCGCCCGCGACATCTTAGAAAGGTATTTCTTAGACCTGCTGATATTTTAATTTTTAATCTTGAAGATGGTGTGGCTGAGAAGAATAAAAATTTTGCAAGGTTGTTGCTGAGGAAATTTCTTTTAAATGTTCCTTTTGATGGTTCCAAAGAGGTTGTTGTGAGGATTAATCCACTTGATTCTTCTTATTCTTGGGAAGATATATTTGAAATTCTGCCTACGCTTCCTCATGCTGTAAGACTCAGTAAAGTTAAATCGCAAAAAGATGTTGTTGCTTTAGATGGCGCTTTAACAGCTTTTGAAAAGGCTTATAACTTACCGTTTGGAACGATAAAGATTCATCTTTCTATAGAAACTGCTTCGGCTTTCGAGTTTCTTGAAAAAATCCTCACCTCCTCCCCCCGCGTTACTGTAGCCTACTTAGGTATATTAGACCTTTTTGCAGATTTGGATATT
>JAMOPR010000280.1 GCA_027064485.1 Desulfurobacteriaceae bacterium
GAGAACGAATCCTCTGTTGGAGAAGTTCCTTAAATATCCGTCTGCGTAGCCGAAAGAAATTACTGCTATCTTTTCTTTCTGTTTTGTTTTGTAAGTTGCAGAGTAGGAAACTGGGAAATTTGCTGGAAGTTCTTTGGTTGCTATTACTTTTGCCTTTACTTCCATTGCCTGCTGGAGTTGAACTGGGTAGCTTTCGTAGGGTTTGGCGCCGTATAATGCTATGCCGACGCGGGAGTGGGTGAGGATTTTGTTGAACTTGAGAGGTATGGCGGAGGAGTTATCTGCGTGGATGGTAAGGTTCTTGAAGTTGAGGCTTTTGAGTTTTAGAAAGAACGAGAGAAACTTTTTAAATTGATACTCAGTGAAGCTTTTGTCTTCATCTGCGCAGCAGAAATGGGTCATAACTCCTTTTAAGGTTGTTCCTTTAAGTTCTTCTAAGAGTTTGTCCCACTGGTTTTCTAAAAATCCGAGGCGTCCCATTCCGGTGTCTATTTTGATGTGGAAGGGGATTTTTAGCTCTTTTGCTAATTTCAGGTCTTCAAAGTCAAAAATTACGGGGATAACGTTGAGTTCTTTGACCTTATCTAAGTCTTCGGATAGAGGTGAAGCCATTATTAAGATGTCCTTTTTTATTTTAATGTTTCTCAATTCTTCGGCTTCGTCAAAGGTTGCTACTGCAAATGCGGATACGTCGGTGTGTTTTTCTAACGTTTTGGCAACTTCTTTTATGCCGTGTCCGTAGGCGTTTGCTTTAACAACGGCAATTATTTTTTTGCCGGCGGAAAGTTTTTTTACCTGGTTGTAGTTTTCTATTAGTCTGTTTAGATGGATTTCTGCCCAGCGGAGCACCGGTTTCTCCTTTAAAAAGGGGATATGGAATTCTACATCAAGGTAGTGAGTATAATTAGGTTGCGAAAAAGATGAGGTGTGGGAGGATTTTATGAAACCTGTTAGAGCTATTGTTTCTGTTTCTGATAAGACCGGAATAGTGGATTTCGTTAAAGGACTTGTTAGTTTGGGAGTAGAGATAGTTTCCACAGGTGGAACTGCTAAACTTTTGAAAGAAGCCGGAATACCGGTGAGGGAAATTTCGGAACTTACAGGTTTCCCCGAAATAATGGAAGGTAGGGTGAAGACGCTTCACCCTAAGGTTCACGGCGGAATTTTAGCACGAAGAGATAAGAAAGACCATTTAAAAGCTATGGAGGAACTTGGTATAGAAAGGATAGATATGGTTGTTGTTAACCTGTATCCGTTTAAAGAAACCGTTAAAAGAGGTGCATCTTTGGAGGAAATAATTGAGAATATAGATATTGGTGGTCCTACTATGGTTAGGGCTGCGGCTAAGAACTATAGGGATGTTGCGATAATTACGGACCCGCAAGATTATAACCTTGTTCTTGAAGAGTTGAGAAAAACGGGAGAAATTTCTCTTAAAACGAGATTTTATCTTGCCAGAAAGGCTTTTAATTTGACAGCGCACTACGATGCTGTGATATCTGATTTTCTTTACTCCATAGATGAAGAAGGTAATCCAGTTTCTGTTAGAGAATTGAGGAATCCACTTACTATAACCTTTGAAAAGGTTCAAGATTTGAGATACGGCGAAAATCCCCACCAACGCGGCGCCTTTTATAGAGAAGTTTTCATTGACGAGCCTTGCGTTTCTTCAGCAAAAAAGTTGGCTGGAGAAAAAGAGCTTTCATTTAACAACCTTTACGACCTTGACGGTGCTTTTAATCTGGTTTTGGAATTTGACCCCGAAAAAGAGGGTATTGCCTGTGCCATCATTAAACACGCTAATCCTTGTGGCGTTGCTCTTGGAAGAACTCCAGAAGAAGCTTACGAAAAAGCTTTAAACGTTGACCCGGTTTCAGCTTTTGGCGGAATAATTGCTTTCAACTCGAAAGTTAATGCTGAAGTGGCGAAATTGATTACCCAGAGATTTTACGAATGCATAATAGCACCTGAGTATGATGAAGAAGCTTTGGAAATTCTCAAAACAAAGAAGAACTTGAGAGTTTTAACAACCAACGGACTTTCAGGACTTGAAAGAAGGGGTGAAAAGTCGCCCTTTGACTATCGCCGTATAACAGGGGGGATGCTGGTTCAGGATAGAGATTTAGTTGTTTTTGACCCAGAAAAGGTAAAGGTGGTTACAGATAGAGAGCCTACCGAGAAAGAGTGGGAAGATATGATTTTCGCCTTCAAAGTGGTTAAATGGGTAAAATCCAACTCTGTCGTTTACGCTAAGAATAAGGTTGCCATCGGCATAGGAGTTGGTCAAACCTCCAGAGTAGATTCTGCCCGTTGTGCTGCTGAAAAAGCTAAGATGATGGGAATGGATTTGGAAGGTTCTGTTTTGGCTTCCGAAGCTTTCTTTCCGTTTAGGGATAGCGTAGATGAAGCGGCAAAGGTAGGAGTTACAGCGATAATCCAGCCGGGCGGCTCTATAAGGGATTCAGAGGTTATTCAGGCAGCTAACGAGCATAATATGGCTATGGTGTTTACCGGAATAAGGCATTTCAGGCATTAATTAAAGGGGGCAAAGCCCCCGTTTTTATTTTAAAACTACTTCTTTCCAGTAAGTTCTTATCTTTTGCTTTAAGTTTTCTGGAAGTGGAACGTAACCCAAGTTTGTGGCTATTGAGTCACCGTTTTTAAATGACCAGTCGAAGAAGTCTATTACTAACTTGTTTCTCTCTTTCTTTTCTCTTGGAAGTAAAATCATCGTTGCGGCGGTAAGGGGCCAGCTGTTGCTTCCTGGTTGGAGTAAGAGATTTCCTTCTAAATAAAAGTGAGAATTTATACTCCATTTTGCGTGTGATGCTGCAGCTTTAAAGTTTTCTTCTGTAGGTTTAACGAAATTGCCATCCTTAGACTGAAGCTGAGCTGCTGTTAGGTTATTTTGCAATTTATAGGCATACTCAACGTAGCCTATTGCGCCGGGCGTTTGCTTTACGTAACTTGTTACACCGGCGTTGCCTTTTGCGCCGATTCCTGTGAGCCAATTTACTACTTTCCCGTATCCAACTTTCTCTTTCCATGCAGGACATATGGCGCTGAGCCAGTAGGTAAAGTTCCAGGTAGTTCCAGAACCTTCAGCTCTGTGAACAACAGTAACTCTCATATGGGGTAACTTTATGTTAGGGTTATCATTTTTGATTTCCGGATTATCCCAGTATTTGATTTTGCCCATGAACAGGTCGCAAACCGATTTATTCGACAGCTTTAACTGCGCATCTCCAACGCCGGGGAGGTTGTAAACAACCACGATTGAGCCGATTACGGCAGGAAATTGATAGAGTTTCCTTTTATCTAATTCTTGAGGTGAAAGCATTTTATCTGAACCGCCGAAGTCAACGGTTCTTTCGGTTACCTGCCTTATACCGCCGCCTGAACCAATTCCTTGGTAGTTAACTTTTATACCGGTTGCTTTGTGATATTCCTTAGCCCAGTTAACGTAAACGGGGTAAGGAAAAGTGGCACCTGCTCCGTTAATAACTACTGTTTGATTTGTTTTTGTTTCGGTTTCTGAAGTTTTTGTTTTTTCCTCCTTTTTCCCGCCGAAACATCCAGACAGCAGCAGGGAAGAACTTACCGAAATGGCAAGCAAGCGTTTTACTTTTGGATTCATTCTGTCCTCCAGTTTTTTTGTGTATTTTAAACAAAAAATCCCCCTCTGTTAAAAGAGGGGGATTAAGTGCGGGGAGGTAAGGTGTTTATTTTTGATTGAAAACTACCTTTTCCCAGTAGTGGCGTATAGATTCTTTTAGGCTTTGAGGCAACGGAACGTATCCGAGCTTTTCTGCTATTTCATCTCCGTTTCTAAATGCCCAGTCGAAGAATTGCGTTACCTCTCTGTTCTTGGAAACTTTCTCTTTCGGTAGAAGAATCATCGTAGCAACGGTAAGGGGCCAGCTGTCCTTTCCGGGAGCTAACAAAATGTTTCCTCTCGTATAGAAGTGAGACTCCCAGAAAAGGCTGGCATGGGCAGCAGCGGATTTAAAGGATTTCACTGTTGGTTTTATAAAGTTTCTTTCTGTAGTTTGAAGTTGAGCTGCTTTTAATCTGTTTTGAAGTTTATATGCGTATTCTACGTAACCGATAGCTCCTGGTATTCTTCTAACGTATGCAGCAACTCCTGCGTTTCCTTTGGCACCCATCCCTGTGGGCCAGTTTACCACTTTACCGTAGCCGACGTTTTCCTTCCATTCGGGAGATATGTGGCTTAGCCAGTATGTAAAGTTCCAAGTAGTTCCGGAACCTTCAGCCCTGTGAACGACAGTAATTCTCATGTGGGGTAGCTTTACGTAAGGGTTGTCCTTTTTAATCTCGGGATTATCCCAGTATTTGATTTTTCCCATAAATATGTCGCTTACTGCTTTGTTGGAGAGTTTCAGTTTTCCATCTCCAACACCGGGGAGGTTGTAAACAACTACGATTGAACCGATTACTGCTGGAAATTGATACAGACCTCTTTTTTCAAGTTCTACGGGTGAAAGCATTTTATCTGAACCACCGAAGTCAACTGTTCTTGCAGTAATCTGCCTTATTCCGCCGCCGGAACCGATTCCTTGGTAGTTTACCCTTATTCCGGTTTCTTCGTAGTATTTCTTAGCCCAGCTAACGTAAACGGGATAAGGAAACGTTGCTCCAGCTCCGTTTATTTCTTTTTCTCCGGCTAACACTGTTGGGGAGTTAAGTAGGGAACCTGCTAAAAGCCCTCCTATTAGGAATAACGTTTTTCTTCTGCTTACTTTCATTTTTTCCTCCGTGTGGGATTTATTAAAAGGGGCGGGGAGGTCCCCCGCCTTAGATGGTTTACCAAACAACTTTCGTTACTGCCATGAGTGTATTGGAGTCTTCTCCACCTTCATCTATTTTTCTATCTTCAGCTATGGAGAACCTTACGTGGGAGTTAAGCTTGTAGCTGGCACCGTAAACAAAATGTTTCCTTGTGTTGTCAGACTTGTCCGTATCTGGGTCCCAATGGTCGTATCTTCCGAAGAGGGTTACCGGGTATTGTATGAAAGGTTTAAGTTTTAGGTCTGCGTTTACAGAATACCCTTTTTGAGTGACGTCATCTTTGTTGTAATAATCATCTCTATCGTAAATGTATTGTGCCGCTACTAAGAAGTAGGGATGATTGTAAACGGCGTGAACTTGATAAACGTGCCTGTCAAAGTCTTTACCTTTGTGGTCGAAAGAATGAGCGGTGTGTCCGGATAAGGTGAATCCTTTAAAGAGGTTGAGTGATAATCTTCCTTCTAAAGATTTTCCGAAGTGGTCACTATCTTCGTTTCCGTGATAACCTTCGCCGTTAAACATTCCGAATTCCCAAGAAGCTATTCCGTATTTACCTTTAAAGTTAACCCCTGTATCTGCAGAGTTGATTAAGTGTGCACCGGATTTGTTTTCTATGAACGTTTCTTCAACGTCTCTGTGGTGCCATCCGTGGTGTTCTTCCCAGTCTATCCAAGGTCTGTGGGCAAGACCCAATTCAACGCCCGTGTAAGGAAGGACGTTTGAAAAGTAAACGTATGCGTATTTAACTCTTGTTCTGTAAGAGCCATCATCATCTTTGTGAACGTCAAGAGTGGTTCTAAAGTAATCTTTTCCGTTGAAGTATCCTCTTAGTTCTATGTAGTTTCTCGTTAGTTTAAATTCGTTCTGGTGGTTTCCATTTCCTAAATCAACGTCGTAGTGGATGTATGCTTTTCCTCCGATTTTAATTTTCTGGTCTTTTGATGAGAGAGTTGTTCCGGAAGTTGCTGGAATTTCAAGTTTTACCGGTTTTCTACCTTCTCCGGGCGTTAAATAAAGCCTTCCTTCGCTATCTACGTAAAGGTGCTTAACAGGAATACCGTTAATAATAATGGTTGCTTCCTGTGCTGTGGCATGGTTAGAGGTTAACAGACCAGCGGAAAGTATCAGTCCGGCAACTAAGAGCTTTTTTCTCATTCTTACCTCCGAAGCTTGGTTTCTTCATGGCTAAGTTTATTTAGAAAGTGTTAAGAAAGTGTTAAGAAGTTTGTTTATGGGCTTTGATTAGTAATTTTTGTTTTTGTAAAATAGTGAAATATTAAATGGACTCTCTTAAGGAGGGATTTATGGGGAGGTGGTTTTCTAAGCTTTTAGATAAGTTTGGTTTGGGTAAAGTGTCCAGACAGTTAATTCTGTTTGGGCTTTGGCCGATTGTTTTTTGTATGGGGTTGCTCATCATAGAAGCGAGAGTTATTTATACC
>JAMOPR010000281.1 GCA_027064485.1 Desulfurobacteriaceae bacterium
GGCGACGCCATAGGAAGTTCCGTAGGCTGGAGAAATTTTCTAAAAAAGTTGGGGAAAAACGTTAAAGTTGTTTTAAGAGACAGAATTCCCTACTTCTTTGACTTTATTCCGGGTATTAACGACGTTGAGGTGAAGGAGGAAATAAACGAAGATTTTGACTGGGTGATAATTACAGACGTTTCCGAATTGAAAAGGACGGGCTTTGATTCTATTCCGGCTAAAAACTCCATAGTTATAGACCACCACATAACGGCAGAACCTTTCTCAGACTACTATATAGTAGAACCTGAGATTTCGAGCACCTGCGAGCTTTCCTATCACATAATGAAGTTGATTGACGATTCGCTGATAGACAGAAGTGTGGCTCTTCCCATTTATACAGGGATAGTTACGGATACGGGAAATTTCAGCTATACAAATACTTCTCCTGAAACTCACTGCGTAGCTTCTGAGCTTATAAAGAGGGGAGCAGAACCCTACTTGGTGAGAAGGAACATTTCGGAAAGAAATCGGATAAACCGCTTCAAGCTACTTGAGCTGGTTTTGAGAACTTTAGACTTCGCCCTTGAAGGGAAGGTAGCCCACATAACCGTTTACAGGCGCTTTTTGGAGGAAACCAAAGCGTATCCAGAAGAGACAGAAGGCTTTATCAATTACCCCCGTTCCATAGAGGGGGTAGAAGTAGCTGTGTTCTTTAAAGAGATAGAGGAGGGGAAGTGGAAAATTTCTTTAAGGTCAAAAGGCAGCGTTAATGTAGCTTTCGTTGCGAAAAGGTTTGGCGGTGGCGGTCACGCTATGGCTGCCGGTTTTGAGACAGAAGGAAACCTTGAAGATATAAAGAAAGAGTTGTTTAGAGAACTTCAAATAGAATTTGATAAAATATCAAAAATTTAATGGGAGGTAGAAGTGGATTTTCACGTTAAAGATTTGTCTTTAGCCGATAAAGGAAAAGACAGAATAGAATGGGCAGAGATGGATATGCCCGTTTTGAGGAAGGAGATAAGGGAGAGATTTATTAAAGAGCAACCGCTGAAAGGCGTTAAAATAGCAGCCTGTCTTCACGTTACTACGGAAACGGCAAACCTGATGAGAACTTTAAAAGAGGGCGGAGCTGAAGTTTACCTGTGCGCTTCTAATCCTTTATCCACTCAGGATGATGTTGCTGCAGCCCTTGTAAAGCACTACGACATTCCGGTTTTTGCAATAAAAGGGGAAGATGAAGAAACTTACTATAAACATATAGAGGCTGTTTTAAGCGTTAAACCTAACATTACTATGGATGACGGAGCAGACCTTATATCTACCTTACATAAGAAACATCAAGAACTTATAGATAACGTCATAGGAGGAACGGAGGAAACCACTACCGGTGTTATAAGGCTAAAAGCTATGGCAAAAGATGGGGCTTTAAAGTATCCGGTTATAGCAGTTAACGAAGCCCTTACAAAGCACCTGTTTGATAACCGTTACGGAACGGGACAGTCGACGATAGACGGTATTTTGAGGGCTACAAATAGATTGCTTTCCGGTTCTGTTTTTGTTGTTGCCGGCTACGGCTGGTGCGGTAGAGGCGTGGCAATGAGGGCAAGAGGAATGGGAGCGGAGGTAATAGTTACCGAAGTTGACCCTATCAAGGCTATTGAAGCAAGGATGGACGGTTTTAGAGTGATGCCCATGTCGGAAGCGGCTAAATTGGGGGATATATTTTGCACCGTAACCGGCAATATAAACGTTATAAGAGAAGAGCATTTCAAAGTTATGAAAGATGGTGCTATCGTTTCTAACTCCGGTCACTTTAACGTTGAGATAGATATTCCTGCCCTTGAAAGGATGGCTGTTAAAAAGCGCAGGGTCAGGGATTTTGTTGACGAATACACCCTTGAAGACGGCAGAAGGATTTACCTTTTAGCTGAGGGAAGGCTTGTTAACCTCTCTGCTGCAGAAGGGCATCCTGCTTCTGTTATGGATATGAGCTTTGCAAATCAGGCGCTTTCTGCCGAATATTTAGTTAGAGAAGGGAAAAACTTAAAGCCGGACGTTTACGTTGTTCCGGGCAACATAGACAGAAAAGTTGCTGAATTAAAATTAAAAGCTATGGGAATAGAGATTGACCAGTTAACGCCGGAGCAGGTTGAATACCTTAATTCTTGGGAGATGGGAACGTAATGAAAGTAAACAAAGACTTGCTGGAAAAGGTTGATTTTGAGAAGGGTAACGGGCTTGTTCCCGTTGTTGTTCAAGATATTGACACGAAAGTAGTTCTTATGTTAGCATACGCAAACAAAGAAGCCTTAATGAAAACTATTGAAACGGGCTTTGCCCATTACTACTCCCGTTCCAGAAGGAAAATTTGGAAAAAGGGGGAAACGTCAGGAAACGTTCAAAGAATAGTGAAAATACTTTTAGACTGCGATGAAGATACGCTACTTTACCTTGTAAAGCAGAAGGGAGTAGCCTGCCATACAGGAGAATACAGTTGTTTCTTTAGAACAGTTGCGGAGTTTGAAGATGAGTAGAATTGGAGAAGTTCTTGATAGGCTATACGAGATAGTGGAAGAAAGAAAAAGAACCATGCCTCAAGGTTCTTATACTGCCAAGCTGTTTAAGGAGGGGGAAGACAGAATTCTTCAAAAGGTCGGGGAGGAAGCTGTAGAATCTATTTTGGCTTTAAAATCGGGAGATAAAAACCACGCAGTATATGAGGTTGCGGACCTCATTTACCACTTAACCGTAGCTTTGGTTGATAAAGATATCAACTGGGAAGATGTGGGGAAAGAACTCAATAAGAGAATGAAGTGATGGACGGGAATATGGAAAAAAGAAACTTGGAGGAATTTATTCCTTATACTGATACCCTTAGGTTGCTTCAGCGTTTCTTTTCTCATTTGGGATGTTCTGCTGGGATTTTTGATGAAAATGGGAAGTTAAAGGTTTTTGACTACATAACGCCTTTCTGTAAACTGATTTATTCCAAAGTTCCTGAAAGGTGTGAAGCTGACCGAAGGCTCAGGTTTAGAAAGGCTTTAAAGCTTAGGAAGCCCTTTCTTCACAGGTGTTTTGCGGGTAAGTTGAATTTTGTTATCCCGCTGATTTATAAAGATAATAAGAACGTTTACTTTCTGGGCGTAGCAGGAGGATGACAGGGGATTGAAAAATTTTCCCGGCGGGAAAGAGAACATATTAAAAAATTAGCTGAGGAGATAGGCGTTTCTCCTGAAGAGCTTTTACTAATGGCTCAGGAAGATTACACCTTTGGGTGTAGAAGGGAAGGAGTTATCGTTCCTAAAGATGTTTCCAGAAAAAGCGTTCTTCTCTTTCAGTGCGGTCAGTTTTTGAAAGCTTTCCGCAGAAGGATAGATATTAAGAAGAATCCAGACTTCCCGAAGGACTGTGTAATAGTTCTCAACAGGCTGGAAGATTTCATCGCGGGAAACTTTCAGAAGAGGAAGCTTCCCGTTTCGGATAAATCGTATTTGAATACGGTTTTGGAAGCTTTCAACGACCTTTCCGAAACGGTGAACTTTTACATTTCCGTGGTTATACCCGAAAAGGTCAGATATTTGGCTTTCAGAGATGCCCTTACTGATGTTTATAACCGTCATTACCTTATGGAATACTTGAATCTATTGGAAGACCAAGAGGATTTGTTCCCCATAGGGATAATTTTTGTTGATATGGATGATTTGAAAAAGATTAATGATACTTTTGGGCATAAGGTTGGAGATTTTTACATAGTTAAAGTGGCAGAAGCCATTAAGTTGTCTGTTAGAAGCAACGATAAGGTTTTCAGGATAGGGGGAGATGAGTTCATAATTTTGGTTTCAAGGGCTAACGAAGACATTTTAGAAAAAATAATTGAGAGGATACAGAAGCGCATAGATAAAATAAACGAGATGGAGAAGCTGTCCCCTCCCCTTTCCGTGAGCATCGGCTACTCTATATGGAAGTCTCATGACGTTCCTTTCCAAGAAGCATTAGAGGAGGCGGACAGCAACATGTATAGGAAGAAGAAAGATTAATCTTTGCAAATCATCGGACCTAAAGGTTTCCCTGCAAAGAAGTGGAAGTGGATGTGGTAAACTTCCTGACCGCCGTCCTTGTTGCAGTTTATAAGAATTCTGTATCCCTTTTCATTAACTCCTAAATCTTTTGCTATTTTTTTGGCTACTAAGAATATGTGACCGATAAGCTCTTTGTGTTTTTCTTCAAGGTCGTTGACAGTTTCTATGTGTTCTTTTGGAATTATGAGGATGTGAATGGGAGCTTGGGGGTTAATGTCGTGAAAAGCCATTACTTTATCGTCTTCGTAAACGATTTTTGCAGGTAGCTCTTTTTTAACGATTTTGCAGAACACACACATTTCTTACCTCCTGAAAAGATTAGTTTGTATTGTAAGTAGCATTTGCTGTTTAGATTTCTACTCCTTTTAAAGCTTGCTTTTCTATATCTCTACTTATATCCCTGCTTACAACAACGTCAACTGGTTTGCCCAGTATGTTTTCAAGTTTAGAGGATAGCCTCAGCTTTTTTTTGAACAAGTTACTTTTCTCTTTTGGAATTATAAAAATATCTATATCTCCTCCCCTCTTTTCTTTCAGTCTGCTACCAAAAATGTATATTCTGCATTCTCCGAAAATTTGTAGCGCTTGCTCTTTTATTGTTTTAATCTCTGATTCGCTTAATCTTAGCTTCAATTCTTTCAACTACCTCTATAAGGTTTGGAGCGTTTTCTATTAAGTAGTTTATTGCTTCTATTCTTTCTTCTAAATTGAAAGGATATTCGTAGGATATTAAGTTTCTGACCTTTCTAAAATCACTCCAAGTGTCAATATCGATGATACCTTCTTTTTCTATTTCTCTCAAAACTTCAAGGAACGTTTTTCCTTCAGTTATAAATCCCGTTTGGTTGAGAAATTCTCTAAAAATTTTGGCTCCTATTAGGTCTTGCAACTTTGAAAACCTGAAGGCTAAAACGTCCAACATATCCTTTTCTTCTGCTGATAAATTTTGAAATTTATGTAAGTTTAAAGGGTATAGGTGCTGTAGTCTATTTATTACATCTTTGAGCCTTTCTATGTGAAGTTGAGCTTCTTGTAAGTAGTTTTTGAGCCTGTTGAATTCCATCACTTGTCCTTGAAGGTGTATCGGTAGTTTTTATAAAGTTTAGCAAAATTCATTGCAACTAATGCGGATATATCATAACCGGTTATGTAGTATAGGCTTCCGTTGATTGCGAGCGAAGAGAAAGCCAATTTTTTGTTTCCTAACTCTAAAAATCCTGTGAACCATTCACACCTACCTTCGGGATAAGTTAATTCTGAAAGCGTGCCGGTTTTTCCCCCTATCGTCACGTAGGGAAATTTACGCTTTAAAATTCTAAAATACTTTTTATCGGAAGCTGTGCCTATTTTGATGGTTAGTAGCATCATTTCTTTTATCTCTTTGGCAGTTTTGGAAGATATTACGTTGCTGTCTATTTGAGGTTTGAATGAATATATTACTTTGCCGTTTTTGATTATCTTGGAGATAAAAGAGGGTTTCAGCATAGTTCCGTTGTTTTCTATAGTTAGAGCGATTAAGGCTTCGTGAAAAGGGCTTATTCGGGTTTCTCCCAATCCTGCGGCAGTTAAGGCTAAATCGTTGTCGTCAAGAGGTTTTCTTATAAATCCCCACGGGAAGTTGTAGTCGTGTCTGTTGAATCCAAATCTTTTAGCGTATTTTAAAAGTTTTTCTTCGCCTAAAAGTCTCCCTAAGTTACCGAAAAACGGATTGGCTGAGGTGGCGAAGGATTTTGCAAAGTTACGTTTTAGCTTGTATGGACTGCTGAGCCATACGGTTGGCGAGCAGGAATCTCCTACACCGCCGCACAAAAGATTTGTATTTGGCGTGGCAATTCCTTCTTCAAGTGCGGCAGCAGCGGTAACGATTTTAAATGTTGAAGCTGCGGGAAATGTATTTTTGACGGTTAAATCGGGATAGTCGATGCTTGATACCGCCGTTAAAACTTTTCCCGTTTGGGGGTCTAATGCCACGTAGGCGCCGTATTTTAATTTGTAAGTTTTGAATATTCCTTTTACTTTTTCCTGCAGCTTAGGGTCTATTGTAAAGA
>JAMOPR010000282.1 GCA_027064485.1 Desulfurobacteriaceae bacterium
ACAAACCTTCTGCTTACTTACCTTCTTCTCCTTTTTAAGAGAACTGGAAGGATTTACTTTTACCTCCTTTTTCAAAGGAACTTGACAGGAAGAAAAAATCAAAATTCCGCCGGTTACAACCCAAATTAAACGCTTTTTCATAGACGCTCCTTCCGGTTGTTATTTTCTGAAATCATAACAAAACTTTATCGTAAAATTTCCCTTGTAAAGAACGGAGAAATCATGAAAGAAACGCTAAAGCGTTTGAAAAACCTGTTAAACCTCCTGACGCAGGACAATTTCAAGTATTATCACAGAGTTAAAAATCCCCATCTCACCCTCCAAACCCTACTATCCCAACTCCTTCCCTACCTTGACGAAAAGAGAAAAAAATGGACAGAAAAAGCGATAAACCTCCTCAAAAGCTACGATTCCCTTGCAGAAGAAGACAAGAAAAAACTAATTAAGGAACTCCACAGAGTAATAACTTTTAAATTCTTGGAAGAGGAAATAGAAAAAGATATTAAAAAAGAGCAACCTGCCGAACGGATAATTGCAGAAGCAGAAAAGCTCCAAAAAAAGAAAAGCTATCCAATAAAAGCGTTCTTCCAACCGATAGAAAAAGTAAAAGGCATAACGGAAAAACGCATAAAAAGGCTTAAAAAGTTAGGCATAAACACCGTTTTAGATGCAATCTACTACCTTCCATACCGATACGAAGACAGAACCAGCGTAATAAAAATGTCCCAGCTAAAACCTAACACAACCGCTCTCGTAAAAGGCAAAGTAACTGCCGTTTCTGTTATTGAAACTTCAAAGAAAAAGAAAAAACTCCTCAAAGCCATCCTCTACGACAAAACCGGCTACGTGAACCTTATCTTCCTTCAGGAAAAAGTAATCAACTACTACAAAACAATCCTTTCAAAAGCAAAAGAACTAAACAAAGAAGTTTTAGCTTACGGAAACGTCAAAAGAGAAATCGGCGGATACTCAATGATTCACCCAGAAATTGAAGTTTTAGATAAAAACAAAAAACTCTCGAAACTTGGCAAAATCCTCCCCATCTACCACACCGCCGAAGGATTAAATCAAACAACCGTCAGAAAAGACGTCCAATCAGTAGCAAAGCAGGTAATCCCCTTTCTCCCCGAATACCTCCCTGAAGAGATAATTAAGAAATACAAATTTCCCAAATCCTACGAAGCCTTTTGGAACGTTCACTTCCCATCAGACGAAGACGCAAACGCTCTCCTTGAATTCAAAAGCCCTTCACAGAAAAGAGTCATATTTGACGAACTGTTCCTGTTTCAGTTAGCTCTCGCCCTACACAAAAGAAAAATAAAAGAAGAAAAAGGCATTTCTTTTTCCATAACTGAATCCCTCATAGATGAATTCAAAAAGCACCTACCCTTTAAACTCACAAACGCTCAAGAAAGAGTTTTAAAAGAAATCGTAGAAGATATGAAATCGCCAGAACCCATGAACAGGCTCGTTCAGGGAGACGTAGGAAGCGGTAAAACAGTCGTCGCAGCAGCAGCCGCTTTCTTTGCGGCAAAAGGAGGATATCAAACGGCAGTAATGGCACCAACAGAAATTTTAGCCAACCAGCACTTTAAAAAGTTTAACGAATTTCTAAAACCTTTCGGTGTTAGAGTAGGACTTTTAACCGGCTCAATGACCAAAAAAGAAAAAGAAACCGTTTATAGAGCAATAAAAGAAGGCTTTCTGCAAGTAATTGTAGGCACCCACGCTCTTATACAGGAAAACGTAGAATTCAAAAACTTGGGATTAACGATAGTAGATGAACAACACCGGTTCGGCGTAAAACAGCGCCTTGCTTTAAGGAAAAAGGGCAGTATGCCAGACACTTTGGTCATGACGGCAACGCCTATCCCGCGAACTTTAGCCATGACAGCCTACGGAGACCTTGATATTTCCGTAATAGACGAACTGCCCGCAGGCAGAAAGCCGATAAAAACAAAAATCATTTTTGACGACGAAAGAGAAAAACTCATTAACTTTCTTAAAAAAGAACTTTCAGCGGGCAACCGCGCTTACATCGTTTACCCTCTCATAGAAGAATCGGAAAAGCTCGAACTGAAAGCTGCAACAGAAATGTTCCACTACTGGGAAGAAAAGCTAAAAGGCTTCAGCGTTGGACTGCTGCACGGCAGGATGAAGCAGGAAGAAAAAGATGCCGTTATGGAAAAGTTCAAAGCTGGCGAGTATCAGGTATTGGTTTCAACAACCGTTATAGAAGTCGGCGTTGACGTCCCGGAAGCCACCGTAATGGTAATAGAACACGCCGAACGCTTCGGTCTTGCACAGCTCCACCAGTTGAGAGGTAGAGTGGGCAGAGGAAACAGACAGTCCTACTGCTTTTTAGTAACCTCGCGCAAAGTGGGAGAAGATGCAGTCAAAAGACTAAGAGTTTTAGAGGAAACAACAGACGGATTTAAAATAGCAGAGGCAGACCTAAAGTTTAGAGGCCCCGGCGAAATCTTCGGCACAAGGCAGTCAGGACTTGGCGATTTTAAAGTAGCAGACCTAACAAGAGATTTTGAACTTCTTAAAATAGCAAGGAAAGAAGCTCAAGAATTAATAGAAAAGGATAACCTTTCAAACTATCCGGACTTAAAAGAACTCTTAGAACAGCGCTTTGGCGAAAAGTTTGAACTGATTGAATCAGGATAAACGAATTTATCGTAAAATTTCCGTAACATAGAAAAGTGGAGGTTCCCGTTGCCAAAAAGAGAAGACCTCAAAAAAATCCTCATTATCGGCTCAGGTCCAATAGTTATCGGACAGGCAGCTGAATTTGACTATTCCGGAACTCAAGCCTGCAAGGCGTTAAAAGAGGAAGGGTATGAAGTCGTTTTAGTCAACTCCAACCCTGCAACGATAATGACAGACCCAGAAATAGCAGATAAAACTTACATAGAACCGCTAACCGTTGAAGTTTTAGAAAAAATAATAGAAAAAGAACACCCCGACGCTCTTTTGCCAACTGTTGGCGGTCAAACCGCCCTTAACTTAGCCGTAGAACTTTACGAAGCCGGCATTTTAGATAAATTCGGCGTTGAGCTAATTGGAGCAAACGTTGAAGCGATAAAAAAAGCTGAAGATAGAGAGCTCTTTAAAGAAGCAATGCTCAAAATCGGTCTTGAAGTCCCCAAAAGCGGTCTTGCAAGGTCTTTAGAAGAAGCAATGGAAATTGTCCGTGAAGTTGGGCTTCCTGCAATCATCCGTCCGGCATTTACCTTAGGTGGAGAAGGTGGCGGCGTTGCTTACAACATAGAAGAGTTCAAAGAAATTGCTAAAAGGGGATTAGATGCAAGTCCCATAAACGAAATCCTTATTGAAGAGAGCGTGCTAGGCTGGAAAGAATTTGAGCTTGAGGTAATGAGGGACTTGAACGACAACGTTGTTATTATTTGTTCTATTGAAAACGTTGACCCGATGGGTGTTCACACGGGAGACTCCATAACCGTTGCACCTGCTCAAACGCTCACAGACAAAGAATACCAAATGCTGAGAGATGCCGCCATAGCGATAATAAGAGAAATCGGAGTAGAAACCGGCGGTTCAAACGTTCAGTTTGCCGTAAATCCGGAAAATGGAAGAATAATCGTTATTGAAATGAACCCAAGAGTTTCTCGTTCTTCTGCTCTTGCTTCAAAGGCAACGGGATTCCCGATAGCAAAGATAGCAGCAAAGTTAGCAGTAGGCTACACTTTGGACGAACTACCAAACGACATAACGAAAAAAACGCCAGCTTCTTTCGAACCCGCCATTGATTACTGCGTTGTAAAGTTTCCCCGCTGGGCTTTCGAAAAGTTTCCCGAAGCAGACCCGACTCTCACAACCCGTATGAAGTCCGTCGGCGAAGTAATGGCAATCGGCAGAACTTTTAAAGAAGCACTACTGAAAGCCATAAGGTCTCTTGAAATAGGAAGGTATGGATTACTGCTAAAAGGCGCAGAGAAATTATCCGATGAAGAACTCGAAAGTAAAATTGCCGTTCCAAATGCAGATAGAATCTGGTTTATTGCTGAAGCTTTAAGGAGAGGCTGGAGTTTAGACAAACTCTACTCTCTCTGCCAGATTGATAAATGGTTTTTGCACAACATAAAGCAAATAGTAGAACTTGAAAAGGAAATTAAGAAATACAAAAACGTAGAAGAACTACCAGAAGAGGTTTTGAGGTTTGCGAAGAAGTGGGGATTTTCAGACAGATACATTGCAGAACTTCTCAATACAGACGAAAAATCAGTCAGAGAAAGACGCAAAAAGACAACTCCTGTCCTCTACAAAACGGTTGATACCTGCTCTGGAGAATTTGAAGCCTATACTCCCTACTACTACTCCACTTACGATGGAAGAGAATGCGAGGCAAATCCTTCAAGTAAAAAGAAAGTCACTGTCTTCGGCTCTGGTCCCAACCGCATAGGTCAGGGTGTAGAGTTTGACTACTGCTGCGTTCATGCCGTATGGGCTTTAAGGGAGTTAGGCTACGAAGCCCATATGGTCAACTGCAACCCGGAAACCGTTTCAACAGACTACGACACCTCAGACAAACTCTTCTTTGAGCCCCTCACCCTTGAAGACGCTCTAAACATCGTTGAAAAAGAAAAACCAGAAGGCGTAATAGTTCAGTTTGGCGGTCAAACACCGTTAAAACTCTCCGTCCCCTTAGAAAAAGAAGGAGTGAAAATATTAGGAACTTCCTCTGAAAGTATCGACATAGCAGAGGATAGAGAAAGATTCAGAAAACTCCTGAACGAATTGGGTTTAAAACAGCCGCCTTCTGGAATTGCACGCTCTCTTGAAGAAGCCGAAAAAGTAGCAGAAGAAATTGGATTTCCAATACTGATGCGCCCCTCCTACGTCTTGGGCGGCAGAGCAATGAGAATCGTTTACAGCATGGAAGAACTGAGAAACTATATGGAAGAAGCCGTTGAAGTATCGGAAGAGAAACCTGTTCTCATAGATAAATTCCTTGAAGACGCAGTAGAGTTTGACGTTGACGCTGTCTGCGACGGTAAAGAAGTAATAATCGGCGGCGTCATGGAACATATAGAAGAAGCAGGAATACATTCCGGTGACAGCGCCTGTGTCCTTCCAACCTTTTCCGTTCCAAAAGAAATCGTAGAAAAGATGAAAGAAATCACACGAAAAATCGCCCTCAAACTCAACGTTAAAGGGTTGATAAACATCCAGTTTGCAGTAAAAGACGGCGAAATATACATCATTGAGGTAAATCCAAGAGCTTCCAGAACAGTTCCGTTTGTCAGTAAAGCAACCGGGGTAGAACTTGCCAAAATAGCAACGAAAGTTGCCATGGGCAAAACGTTAAAAGAATTAGGAGTTAAAGAGGTTGAACCCAAATACTACTCTGTAAAAGAATCGGTCTTTCCATTTAACAGATTCCCAGAAGTTGACCCGGTTCTCTCACCAGAGATGAAGTCAACAGGCGAAGTAATGGGAATAGATAAAAATTTAGGAATAGCCTTTTACAAAGCTCAACTTGCAGCCGGCTCAAGGCTTCCGATAGACCCATCAAAAGGAAAAGTATTCATAAGCGTTAAGGATAAAGACAAGCCAAAGGTTTACTCTATAGCCGAAAAACTGCACAAGTTGGGATTCAAAATTGTTTCAACGGAAGGAACATACAAGTTTCTGAAAGAAAAAGGAATTCCCGTAGAATTAGTTTACAAGATTCAGGAAGGAAGAAGACCAAACATCGGCGACCTAATCAAAAACGGTGAAATAATCCTAATTATAAACACACCAACAGGAATGAAGTCAAAGAAAGACGCTGTCAGTATTAGAAGATTGGCAGTTAACTACAACATCCCTTATTACACAACAATAAGAGGTGCTCAAGCAGCAGTAATGGCAATAGAATCAATGAAAAAACATCAACTATCAGTTAAGTCACTCCAAGAATACTATGCTCAGGAGGTTAAATAGTATGGCTGAAGAAAAAAAAGAGCAGAATCCTCAAGAACAGCAACAGCAGCAGCAACAAGTAATCGTAGGGAGTATGCCATATAGAGTTTCCATGGCTGAAGTGGAT
>JAMOPR010000283.1 GCA_027064485.1 Desulfurobacteriaceae bacterium
GCTCAGAAAGCAGGGGATATTAACGGAGGAGGAAGCGGAAAAAATCATAAACGGGCTTAAAGAGATACAGAAAGAGATAGAGGAAGGCAAATTTAATTGGAAGGTTGAATATGAAGATGTTCACATGAATATAGAAAAGAGGCTAACAGAAAAAATCGGACCTGTTGGCGGGAAACTCCACACTGCCCGCTCAAGGAACGACCAAATAGCAACAGATACGAGGCTTTACGTTAGAAACGAGGTAAAAGAGATTCTGGAGCTTTTGAGAGAACTCAGGAAAGCTTTTGTAGAGCAAGCCGAAAAACACCTTAATGTTGTTATGCCGGGATACACTCACCTTCAAATAGCCCAGCCTGTTTTATACTCTCACCACATGCTTGCATACTATCAAATGTTTAAAAGGGATGCTGAAAGGTTTGAAGATAGCTTGAAAAGAATTAACGTTTCGCCGCTTGGTTCTGCTGCGCTCGCAGGGACAAGTTTCCCCCTTGATAGGGAATACACGGCAAGACTGTTGGGTTTTGAAGACGTTACGAGAAACAGTTTAGATGCCGTAAGCGACAGGGATTTTGTAGTGGAGACGATTTTTAACTGCGCAATGGTAATGATGCACCTTTCAAGGTTATCTGAAGAATTAATCCTCTGGTCAACAGATGAGTTTAGCTTTATTGAACTTCCGGACGCTTACTGCACCGGTAGTTCCATAATGCCCCAGAAGAAAAATCCGGACGTTTCAGAGCTGACGAGAGGCAAAACTGGTAGAGTTTACGGCGACCTTGTAGCTATTTTGACAATATTGAAAGGACTTCCTTTAGCTTACAACAGAGATATGCAGGAAGACAAAGAACCGCTGTTTGATGCTATTGATACGGTGAAGCTGGCGTTAAAGGTTAATATCGGCGTTGTCAGGAATATGAAACCAAAAGTTGAGAGAATGAGGGAGCAGGCGAGGAGGGGATTTTCTCTGGCAACGGACGTTGCAGATTACTTGGCTAAAAAAGGCATTCCGTTCAGGGAAGCTCATAGGATAGTGGGTGAATTGGTTGCTTACTGTCTTGAAAATAAAAAAGGACTTGAAGATTTATCCCTTGAAGAGTTTAAAAAGTTTTCAAATGCCTTTGAAGAAGATGTTCTTTCTTTAATGAGCGTAGAAGGCTCAATAAACAGCCGCAACGTTACAGGCGGAACGGCAAGGCAGCAGGTAGAGAAAGAGTTGCAACGAATTAAAAAGGAAGAAGGCTTTGAGTAGAAAGGAGGAGTGGTTTAAATTGGCTTTATACGATTTAGAAACGGCAAAAGCTATGTTTGAAACAGGGAGGTATCGCTACGTTCCCTTTATGTGTCAGCAAGCTATCGAAAAAGCTTTAAAGGGAATAATTTCGGAAAAAATGAATCCACCAAGAATACATGACCTTGTTAGACTTAGTAACCTTGCCGGAGTTAAACTATCTCCTGAAGAAACTATGATGTTAGATAAGATTTCTTCTCTTTATATTCGTATAAGGTATCTTTCTACAGAAACTATTTCCCGTTTTAGTGCGGAGAAGTATTTAAAATTTACGGAGGAACTGTGCCAGAAATTGTTGAGAGGAGTAGAGTAATTAAAACTCTTAAGCAGTTTATTTATAAACTGCTATCCATAAACCTTATACCTGTAAAGGAAGTTTATCTTTACGGTTCATATGCTTACGGCAATCCCGATGAATGGAGTGACATAGATATAGCCATATTAACAGACCAGGATTATGATTTTGAAAGGTTAATAGAGATAGAAGCTAAAATACGCCAGTTAGCCAGAAGTTTTGACCCACGAATAGAACCCCTTGTTTTTACAGATGACCCTTTAGGGTTTATTGAAAATGAAGTAAAAAAAGGAATCCGAATTTATCCGGAGGTTTAGATGATAACTTTTGAACCGCAATTCTTTACCGAGAGAAACAGAGAAATAGACGACGGAACCTTAAGGGCAATAGCCAGAGAAGTCAGGAAAGACATCTTAAAAATGACTACAAATGCAAATTCAGGTCATCCCGGCGGTTCTATGTCTGCAGCTGACATCATAGTAACCCTCTATTACTACAAGATGAGGCACAACCCGGAAAATCCAAAGTGGGAAAAGCGAGACCGTTTTGTCTTATCTAAAGGTCACGTATGCCCTGCTCTTTACTCAGTTTTAGCAAGGACAGGTTATTTTCCCATTGAAAAACTGATGGAGTTTAGGAAATTGGGGGGTATGCTTCAGGGGCATCCCAGCATGGATACAACTCCCGGAATAGAGATAAGCACTGGTTCTTTAGGACACGGAATAGGAGCAGCGGTAGGTATGGCTATTGCACTAAAGTTGGATAAAAGCGACAGCAAAGTTTACTGTATGGTAGGCGATGGAGAAATTCAGGAAGGAAGCGTTTGGGAAGCAGCGATGTCGGCTTCTCACTACAATTTAGACAACCTTGTGGTAATAGTTGATAACAACAATCTACAGATAGACGGTCCTGTTGATGAGGTTATGTCTATCTATCCGACAATGGAAAAATGGAAGGCGTTTGGCTGGCATACGATAGAAATTAACGGTCACGATTTTGAAGAGATAAAAAGAGCTCTTGATGAAGCCGATAACGTCAAATACAAACCTACGATGATTTTAGCCAAAACTGTTAAAGGAAAGGGCGTTTCATTCATGGAAAACAGGGCTGAGTGGCACGGAAAGGCTTTGTCTCCAGAACAGTTAAAAGAGGCACTTAAAGAGTTAGGAGAGCTGTAAGATATTTTGGAGGAGACGATGGAAAAGGTTAGTTTGAGGGATGCTTATGGAGATACCTTAGTTGAGTTAGGTAAAGAGGATGAGAGAATCGTTGTTTTGGATGCCGACCTTTCCGGTTCTACAAAAACAGCCAAGTTTGCTAAGGCTTTTCCGGAAAGGTTTTTCAATATGGGAATTGCCGAGACCAACATGATGAACGTTGCGGCAGGGCTTGCTGCAAGCGGAAAAATCCCCTTCGTCAGCACCTTCGCCATTTTCGGAACGGGAAGAGCCTGGGAAGCAGTTCGCCAATCCATTTGCTATCCCAAACTTAACGTTAAAATCGTTTGCACCCACGGCGGCATAACGGTAGGAGAAGACGGAGCAAGCCATCAAGCGTTAGAAGATGTTGCAAATATGAGAAACATTCCAAACATGACCGTTATCGTCCCGGCAGACGATGTAGAAACAAAGCAAGTAATAAGAAAAGTCGCCTATACCGATGGACCTTTCTACGTTCGACTGACAAGGGAAAAATTTCCGAGAATCTTTGATGAATCCTATAAGTTTGAAATAGGAAAAGGGCACGTTTTAGTAGAGGGAGAAGACGTTACGATAATAGCTAACGGCGTTATGACTTCATTTGCCCTTTTAGCAGCCGAAATGCTTGAAAGAGAAGGAATCTCTGCAGAAGTTATACACATGCCGACGGTTAAACCGATAGACAAAGAATTAATCGTTAAATCAGTTTCAAAAACGCAAGCTGTAGTAACTGCTGAAGAACACTCCATAATCGGAGGGCTCGGCTCAGCCGTTGCAGAAGTGTTGGTAGAAAACTGCCCTGTTCCTATGGAAAGGCTTGGGACGCCAGACGTATTCGGGCTTTCAGGAAAAGGCTGGGAGCTTCTGCACTACTTTAGATTAGATGAAAATGGCATAATTGAAAAAGTAAAAAAAGTCCTTGAGAGGAAAGAAAAATGAAAAGGAGCATAAAGTTAACCGTATTTTTTGTTTTAGTAACTGTATTTTTATTTTCCTTAGCTAAAGTTTCCCTTTCTGCTTCTGTAAGCCTTAAAGCTTCTTCCCCTTCGGAATTCGATTACGTAAAACTTTTTACAGAAGCCTATCAGCTGGTAAAGGAAAAGTATGTTGACCCTGTTACGCCCAAAAAGCTTTTTGAAGGTGCGATTCAGGGGATGCTTTCAAAGCTTGACCCTCACTGCACTCTCTTTACCCCCGATAAACTAAAGGAATTTGAGGTAGAAACTACCGGAGAGTTCGGTGGGCTCGGTATTCAAATAACGAAAACGAAAGACGGGAAGTTGCTGATAATTGCTCCTATTGAAGATACACCTGCTTACAGGGCTGGAATAAAACCGGGGGACATCATAGTAAAGATTAACAATAAAGAAGTAACTCCCGATATGACCCTTATGGACGCTGTAAAGCTTATGAGGGGAAAGCCCGGGACGAAAATAACGATATGGATATGGAGAAAAGGTTGGAGCGAACCTAAGCCGTTTACAATAACGAGAGCAATAATAAAAATCAGAAGCGTTAAATATAGAATTCTCCCTGGAGATATCGGATACATAAGATTTACCATGTTCCAAAGAACTTCTGTAGATGAGTTTAAGAAAGCTCTTGAGGCATTAGAGAAGGATAAAAAACTAAAAGGCATAATTGTTGATGTTAGGAACAACCCGGGAGGTTTACTGGATTCTGCTGTAGCAATCAGTGATTACTTTTTGCCGAAAGGTGCACTCATCGTTTATACGAAAGGAAGGATTCCCGAGAGTATAAAGAAATACTACTCTACTCACAATCCAATAGTTCCTCTCAACGTTCCTGTTGTTATGCTTGTTAACGGGGGAACTGCCAGCGCTGCAGAGATTCTTACAGGTGCTTTAAGGTATAACGATAGAGCGATAGTTGTAGGAGAAAAAACATTCGGTAAGGGTTCTGTTCAAACGCTCTATCCTTTGGATATGGGATATGCCATGAAGATAACAACTGCTAAGTATTACATGCCGAACCACAAGTGCATTGATGGTAAGGGAATAGAACCTGATATAGTTGTGAAACTTTCCCAGAAAGATATTGAAACTCTGAAGAAGGAGTTTAAGGAGATTGAAGAGCATCCCGAAAGAACTGAGAAGATAAGGAAGGAAAGGGAAAAACGTTTGGACACTCAAATTAAAAGGGCGATGGAGGTTATTCAAGAATTTCACTTGATTCAACATATGGTGAAAGCGGAGGCGAAAAAGGCTGCGTAACGTTTACACTATACACGGTTGGAGTTTTACTCCTGCTGTTTGGAAAGGAACCATTTTTGAAAACGCCAATCACATAGCTCTCCCCGGTCATGGGGAGAGCCATTACAAATCCACTGATATCGAGAAACTTGCTTTTGAGGTAGGGTTTACTCTACCCGAAGGAATTGTTCTTGTAGGATGGTCTTTAGGAGCTACATTATCTTCGTTAATAGCTTCCCAGTTTCCATCTAAAATAAAAAAGTTAATTTTGATTGCTCCTACTCCTCGGTTTTCCGGAGTATCTCAAAGTCCGGTTGTTGTTAAACGTTTCCTTAGGAAGCTTAGACGGAATTTTCGTGATACGGTGGTTTATTTTCGTAACCTTTCTAACGCTCCTGAGGAAATTCCTGAACTTCATCCTGAAAAAACAACACGTTTGTTGGAGTCTTTTGCGTATTTTGACTTGATTCCTCATTTATCAAGGATAGAGGCTGAAAAGACGATTTACGTAGGGGAGGAAGATAAAATAACAGGATTGACGGGAGCGTTTAAGATTTTTGAAAGGACAAGCGCAGTAATGACAGTTTATCCTGGAGAAAACCACACATCAATTCTCAAGGTTATCAAGAACTTTTAGCAGGTTTTCTACTATTTCGGGTTCTTCAAGTTCAAAGTTGGCTTTCTCTTTTTCGTCCAAAACTATCATTAGTTTGTGGCTGGAAGATGTGAGTATCAGAACGAAGTAATTACGAAAGTCGATGGAGATGCATTTGGATTTTAGGTTTTCTATGTCAGAAAAATCTTTCATTAAGTTTTTCAAGTTTTCTTTGGTGGCGACAGAAGAATTAACTTTGACTTTGTCGTCAACGATGACAATTTTTATTGCATCTGCTGAGAAGTAATGTTTACATAGCTTTAAGAGTTCTCCTTCTTTTGGTTTTTCTTCAAACTCCACCGTTATTTGATTCTCTTCGTCGTTTTCGTCGGTAACCTGGAGCATGGAAAGCAGTTCAAATTGGTTTATTTCCGTGTTTTCC
>JAMOPR010000284.1 GCA_027064485.1 Desulfurobacteriaceae bacterium
AAGGTTGGGGTCGCGGGTTCAAGTCCCGTCGCCCGCTCCATAAAGGCGGCGTAGCCAAGTGGTAAGGCAGGGGACTGCAAATCCCTTATTCGGCGGTTCGATTCCGCCCGCCGCCTCCAAGTTTTCTTTAAAAACTAACCAAAGTATTTCATAAGGTTATCTCTTACCCTTCTAAATCTAAAAAATTGAAAGGAAATATTAAATTCCAAAAGCTTCAATTCAATTTCCTTTCTGAGTTGAGAGATTATCTTCTTTTCATTATCATTTGAATAGTAAAAGGAACATTTTTTTCTCTGCAGAGAATAAATTTTAAAGAGCTCTTTCAATTCAATTTTTTTTAATGTTGGAATATCTAAACTACCTAAATAATCTAGAACAAACGAATAATCTTCTTCATATTCAAAAATCCACCCTTTATAATCCGCTCCCCAAACTCCCAAACTTTCAAGTAAAGCATGCCTTTTGGGATTGTATATTCCAAAAGTAAAAATCCAATCAGGGGAAAATTCCTTCTTAACAGAAATTAATAAATCCTTTAAAAACTTTTCACAAGAAAGCCTTATATAGTTACTATTACCATTTCTTTTAAGGAGTCCACCAAGAGCTATATATTTATATCCCAATCTTACTAAATTTTCATAACACTCAAGATATTCATCTATCGTTCTTCCCTGTGCTACTCCAACTAACTTAAAACTCCATTTTCCCTTTCTATAAAATCGAATAGCCTCTTCTGCACTGTGCAAGGTTTTTTCTTTATCGTTTAAGAAATCAACTATAACTCCATAATCCGCATTTAAAAACTGGTAAGCTTCAAACAGTTCTTCATAAGAAATTCTTTTTTGAAGGAAAATACCACTATCAACAAATTTCAAGATATTTTGAGAAATCTTTTCGTTCAGCTCCTTTGAATCTACAAGGCCAACATACTTCAACGGCGTTTCAAAAGGAAAATTTCTAAACTTCTTTCTAAAGTTTTTAGAAGTAAAAGCGTGAGTAAGTATTCCAAACTTTTTACCTAAACTCTCAGCAAAAAAACCTTTTAATATCTCTAAACTTACAGGTCTATCTACAACAAAAAAGGGAATCATTTTTCAAAGCTTTCTAAGAAAGTAATAATTCTATCTTCTGCATTTTCCGTATGAATAGGAAATGGAACAGATTCAAGTCCCGTAGCATCATGGCTCATGAGTAGCCAATCACCTTTGCCAAATCTAAAGGTCTGTTCAAACATACTTTCATCAACTGCAAAAGCCTGTGCAACCCTTTCTCTATCTGTTGAACGAGGTAATTTACTAACGAAATAAGTATGTGGCTGCGCCATAATGTTTGTATCAAGGTAAACAACTCTCTGAGTAGCTATACCTACACCAAGACCAAACTTTCTTCCTCTTCTTGCAAGCATTTCTACAGCTTCTCTTGAAATCTTTGAATCGCCTTTTGCATAGGTATCCTGAGGAATATACTCATCAGCCTCATCTAAAATAAAGGAAATCAACGGAAAAATCCTCCCCTCCCTCCTCCTACTCTCATAAACAGCAGAAGCAAGATAACTAACGAACCTTTTCAAACTATCAGGGTCGTGAGACTGAACAACGTAAATAGCTTTTTTATCTTTATCATTCAATTCTTGCAACCATCCAGCTTCCAGAGAAATAAATAAATCCTCATTAACGTGAAATTTAGGAGGCTTTAAAAGCCTTAATAATTCTCTCTTAAATTTTTCTGTATTGGCTTTCCCCGATGTAAGTTTAGAGTTAATTTCCTTTACAACGTCTGCTGTCACTTCATAAGCCAACCTTCCTTTATAACTATTTAATATTTCCAAGATTATTTCTCTATCTTTCGCAGATATGTTAATTGCATTTAATCCAGCTTCTTCAAAAACCTCTTCAATTAACTTAAATCTTCCAAATTCAAAAACTTTAAAAGCCTTTCTTTCTACAAGCTTCTTTACAGGATACAAAAATTTTCTTTTAACATCCTTTCTTGCCAACCTTTTCGGATAAAGATTGGTAATCACTATACTCTTAACAGCAGTTTTTAAATCCCTATTTCCATCATAATAGGAATAAAGGTCCTGAATAAACGTCTCAGCTCCAACACCAATAACCTTAGAATCAGGGTACTTATAGAGAAGGTCAATAAGCAAAGTTAAATATTCACCCATTATGTCAAAAACAATCACCTTCGTTCCAGAAGGACTCTTTTCCATAATCTTTGAAATAAGAGTGCTCAATAGGTTACTCTTACCAGCGCCAGTAAAACCGAAAACGCCAAAGTGAAGCCTTAGTAAAGATTCAACGTCCAAAAGGATTTTCACGTTACTGTTTTCTCTTAAATGTCCAACTTCCACAACAGTTTCCTTCTTATCAAGACCTTTATTTAAAATCTTTTCCATAAACTCGTAAGAAATTACCTTTACTTCTCTACCGGGCATCGGCAGTTCGTAACTCTGGCTTGGACCTTCAACTCCACTTTCTGTTATATAAAACCCCAAATTTATAGGTATAGCCTCACAAACTATCTTAGTTGTCTCTTCGGTAGATTCATCAATCTGACTAATCCAGTCAAGAGAAGCGCTCTTCGCAGATTCCATCAAAAATCCTGGATAGGTTCTCTTAGCATTTTCAACGCTTTGAACAAGGGCAAAGTGAATTGGAAGCTTTTTAACTACTTCAAGAATAACGTAATGTCTCCTCCCGTCAGGATTAGAAGCAAAACTCTCAACGGCTATAAAATCCCCCTCTTTTAAATTCTGCATAAGTTTTAAACTATAGTCAAACCAGACATGCGCTATATACTGATTTGAAGCATTAGGTTCAACGTGAATAAGCCTTCCAAGATGGTTCTGTTCTCTGAATATTTCCATATTACCTCCTATAACCCTCTTCTCTTTTCTGTCGCAAGGTCTTTTTAAGCGGGTCAGATACAAACTTGAGTTCGCTGGACCTTATAAGGTCTCTAACCTTTCTATTTACACTTTTAGCTCCCCAATCAGCCTTATGTAGCGGGTCAGGATAACCTATAACGTTTGGAAAGAGGTTTCTGGTTAACGTATCCAATAAAAACAACAAAACTTTTTGAATTTTGTTACTTACGTTTCTATCCTCATAGAATATGGGGTCAACAATATCTCCCCGCGAAGTTACTATCCTCTCTTCCTTTTGATAAAAAAGCCTGAACTTTTCGTCATACCCCGGAAAGACGAGACGGTCAATAAATATAACGTTACCAGTCAAAGGTTTCTTTTTAGACCTATTTACGTAAAACTGTGCCAAAGAACGCAAGAAAAGTCTTTCGTGCGGAACTATAACGTCTCCTCTCAACCCTTCTATAACTGTTTCTCCGTTCTCGTTTCTTAATAGGTGAAGGGACATAAAGACGGAATCAAATTCAACTGTGGACCACGGCGCAGAAATGCTTTCATCTATAAAAGGAATTGTCTCCAAAATAGCCCTATCGGAAGCTAAAATACCAGGAGGAGTAAACTTATATATACCTAATTTCTTCATAACTCCTAAAAAGTTCCTCACAAAGTAAGAAGAGGAAGAATCTTTAGCTATTCCTACTAACAGAACCTTTTTTCTCCACGCTTCCTCCATTACCATTCGGATACCTATGGAGATTAGGAACTTCAAGTCGTAGGAAGAAAGCCAAACTTTTCTACCGTTCCTCTCAACTTTTAACACCTCTATATTTTTATTCACAAACAGTTCTCTGCAGATAAACTTAAAGAACTGCTTTATATACTCCCACCTCTGCCTTACGCTAAAACCGACCTCTTTCGTTAAACGAACGTTACTCAAATCAGAATCTTCAGTTATAACGCCATACTCTTTTAATCTTCTTAAATGTTTTCCCGACCTAAGGAAAGGACATGAACTACCTATAAAAGCACTTTTCCTATTAAACAACCTATAAATAATGAAAAACTCACCCCTAAAATCCTTACAGGATGGAATCTGTAGTTCTTCACTAACTGGCATGGCGTAGGTTATAAGAACGTCGTAAGGACCTATTCTGTAATTATGAACGTTACCTACAACTCTCAGATATTCTCTATCAAGGCAATAGAGAACATCATTGCTAAGGTAAAGGCTACTCAAAGAGGTATCCATAAGAAGAAGTTTTACGTTCGAGTCTGGATTTTCCAGAATTGTATAGGCAAGGTAAACTTCAGCAAGTTGCATAAGCTGATTATGAATTGAATAGAACTCCCCCTTTTCTCTATCTGTATAAAAAAACATCTCCTCTGCATCTTCCATATCAAGGTCAAGAAATGGAAGGGGCATATAAGCAACTATGCTCTTATCGCTCCTAAAATCCCATCGTTTATACTTTACCTTTACAGGTTCTCCTAAAAGTTTTATAGTTCCTCTTACAGCGTAAGCTCCACCGTAGAAAACAATAAACTCCGAAAACTCATCTTTGGTTGAAGAACCATCTATAGCTACAAAGTTTATTTCATCGCTTCCAAATAACTCTTTAGCACTCTCTTTTAGTAAAATGCTGTTGTTACCTGGAGTTACGATTAAATCTTTCAAAAACTCGCCATAAAAGAAGTGAACTTTATCTATTATTTTTTCCCACCTTTCTACCTGTTCAGCATAAGTTTTGTTAAGGGTTTCTCTGTAAGATTCGTAAATTTCACTCACTTCGCTCATGATTAACTATCTCTTCTAACTTTCCTATATCTCCCATATTTTTAAAACCAAAAACTACAAACTTTTTATTCAGCTCGCTTATTACCTCTAAAATACAATCAAGATATTCTCTGCGAGCCCCTCCTCTGTAGTAAATAACTATATCAAAGTTTTTTAGCTTCTTTTTAATTTCTTCTTTAAAGCCTTTACACTTATCTTTCGTCATAACAGCATTGTAAGGTTCTATTACCTCATTACCTTCTATAAGTCCATAACCGCCGCTCAAAATAAAAAAAGGAACGTTTAACTCTTTAGATTTTCTGTAGAGATATCGAATTCTTGGAGATTTGTAAATTTTTCCCGCTTCCATGGGACGGTTTTCTTTTTTATTTCCACAAGCTGTTATCAATACTATCTTTTTCATCTATACTTTTTCTCCTCTCCTCTCAAAAGCCTTCTAATGTTCTGATGATGCTTTGCCACAACAGTAAAGGCAGATAAAAAGAGAAGAAGGGAAACGGAAGGAGAAGGATTTTCAATAACTTTGAAAATTATCGGAAATGAAAGAGCAGCCATTATTGAAGAAAGAGAAACGTAGCGGGTAGTGAAAAACACTGCAAGAAAAACTGCAAACGCAAGTAATGTAGCCAATGGGGAAATCACTAAAAATACACCCAGACCTGTGGCAACGCCCTTACCGCCTTTAAACTTCATAAACGGAGAAAAGCAATGACCCAATATCGCCAAAAATCCCGCCAGAACCTGATATTCAAGCGGATAACCAAGTAGCTTGACCATTAAAACAGGAACTGCACCTTTAAGGGCATCTAAAAAGAGAACGAAAGCTCCCCACTTTTTACCTAAAACTCTTGAAACGTTTGTTGCACCAATGTTACCACTCCCGTGCTTTCTAACATCAACTCCTTTCAACCTGCCGATTATATAACCAAAAGGAATGGAACCGGAAAAAAAGGAAAGAACGGCAATTATTACAAAAGCGGTCAATTTATTCCTCCTTTAAAGCTTTCACAAAGTTGTAAAAATACTGAACGCCGGTAAACAAAGCTATAGCTGCAGAAACAATCAAAAGATTTTCTCCTTCGGATTTTTTCCCCAACAAAAGCAGTATAATTGAAATAATTATGAGAGCAGTTTTGAGCTTACCCCCTCTTGAAGCAGGAATAACCATTCCCCTCGAAGCTGCAATAGCTCTCATACCTGTAACGGCTTCTTCTCTGCCAACTATCGTTATAACAGAATAAGGGTCACACAGTTTAACGTAAGCAAGAGAA
>JAMOPR010000285.1 GCA_027064485.1 Desulfurobacteriaceae bacterium
GGTGAGAGTCAGAGTATATACTGTTGGAACTGTGCAGAGTGTGTTGATGCGTGTCCTACCGGAGCTTTGAAGTTTACGTGGAGGAATGACGGAATTGTTAGGATTGAAAATAGGAGTTTGCTATCACCTCAAGCCCGTTGAGGGTTAGGTTTTCTGCGTATTTTTCTTTTATGAATTTTGTAAGAAGTTTGCCGTTTCCTCCTGTTAGTATTACAGGTAGGTTGAGATGATTTTTAATTTCCTTGATAGAAGTAACTGTGAAGAGGAGTATTCCTTTTTCTATGCATTCTTTTGTAGATTTCCCAGGGTTGTATATTTTTGTAGTTTGGAAATCTTCGATTAAAGGCAGTTTTGATGTAAAACTGTTAAGGCATTGAGAGGATAACTTTATACCGGGCAGTATCCATCCTCCTAAAAATTCTCTGTTTTTTATTACATCTATTACTGTTGCAGTGCCGGCGTTAGCTATTATAAAGGAATCTCCGTAGAGTAATCCTCCGCACGCGTGAGCTATTCTATCTGCTCCTAAGGTTTGGGGGGTTGAGTAGTTTATTTTAATGGGGAGGTTGTCTTTAGCGTTGATGAACTTGATTTTCTTAAAGTGAGATTTTAGCGTTTCTACTGCATTATTTACCACAGAAGCTACTATGGCGTAAGCGTTGGGGTTAAAGTGTTTAATCCGTTTTTTTAGTTCGGAAGTTAGGAAAGAAATATCTTTTTTAGAGGAATTTTTGATTATGCGTATTTTGGTTTGCGTGTTTCCTACATCTATAAGTATTAATTCACAGTCTCCAAAGTATTGCATCTTTGAACTCGCTGCGGTTGTAGATTCCTTTAACGTCGGCTATGATTGGTTTTCCGTTTGAAATTTCCTTAAAGTCTTTGAGTTGAAGTTTTTTATAAGGTTCGTGTTTTACTGCGACTACGATTGCGTCGTATGGTGCTTCATCTTTAATTGTTTGCAGGAGCTTGATTCCGTATTCTTTTTCTACTTCTTCCGGTATGGCAAAGGGGTCGTGGATAAACGTTTTTATGCCGTAGGAATTAAGCTCTGTGTAGATATCTATAACTTTTGTGTTTCTTATGTCTTTTATGTTTTCTTTAAAGGTGAGCCCCATTATTAAGACTTTTGAGTTGAGGATTTGTTTTCCTTCTTTTATCATCAGCTTTACTACGCTTTCTGCCACGAATTTACCCATAGAGTCGTTTATTCGCCTTCCGGCAAGGATTACTTCGGGATGATGTCCTATTTCCTGGGCTTTAAACGTTAAGTAGTAAGGGTCAACGCCTATGCAGTGTCCGCCGACAAGCCCGGGTTCAAATTTTAAGAAGTTCCATTTCGTTCCTGCAGCTTCTAAGACATCTCTTGTGTCTATGTCTAATTTGTGAAATATTAGTGCTAATTCGTTCATGAGGGCTATGTTTAAGTCTCTTTGCGTGTTTTCTATGACTTTTGCGGCTTCTGCTGTTTTTATGTTCGGAGCTTTATGGATACCAGCTTTTATTATGCTTCCGTAAATTTTGGCAAGGAGTTCGGTTGTGTATTCGTCACATCCGGAAACTACTTTTACTATGTTTTCTATTGTGTGAACTTTGTCTCCGGGGTTTACTCTTTCCGGGGAGTATCCGACTTTGAAGTCCTGCATGTATTTCATTCCTGAGGTTTTTTCTAAAATGGGAACGCAGATTTCCTCGGTTACACCGGGATATACCGTTGATTCGTAAACGATTATGGAATGTTTGGGCATATGGGTAGCGACTGTTCTTGTGGCAGATTTTACGGGGGAAAGGTCGGGGATTTTGTGCTTATCAATGGGAGTTGGGACTGTTACGATGAAGAGTTTGCAGGATTTTAGGGTTTCTGGAGAGGATGTGAAGATGATGGGGGAGGATTTTAATACTTGTGATGAGATCTCTCCAGTTCTGTCAAATCCTTTTTTAAGTTCTTCTATTCTTGTTTTGTTTATGTCAAAGCCTACTACGGAAAATTTCTGTGATAGCGCAGTTGCTAAGGGAAGTCCTACGTATCCGAGACCTATAACGGCTATTTTTTCTTTTCCTGTTTTAAAGTCTTGGAAGTTAGGAAATGCCATTAAGAACCTCCTCGTAAACTTTGAGCGTTTTGTCAACTACTTTTTCTATGTCGAAATTGAGGGCGGTTTTTCTTGCATTTTCTTTCATTTTCTCGTTATTAATGTTTTCAATAGCAGTGAGTAAACCTTTATAAAGAGATTCAACGCTTCCGGGTTCTACTGCTATTCCGTTTTCCATATGTTTTAGATAAGTTTTTATTCCTCCGACGTAAGAGGCTACTACTGTTTTTTTCATTGCCATCGCTTGGAGAAGGGAGCCTGCAATTCCTTCGTTTAAGGAGGGGAAAACAAAAATGTCGGTTGCTTTCAGTATTTCAGGAATGTCTCTCCTGAAACCTAAGGGGATTACCCTGTCTGTTAGTTTTAACTTTTGTATGAGTTCTTTAGCTTGAGGGCTCGTTGTGTCTCTTCCTGCTAATAGTAAGTATGTAGGGCGTTTGATTTTTCCGGATTCCAAAAGTTTCTTGAAGGAAGGAAGAAGGATGTGGTGTCCTTTGATTTCTGAGAAGTTGCCTACATTTGTTAGAACGATTGCGTCAGCTGGTATTTTGAGTTCTTGTTTTACTTGGGTTTTTATGTTGGGGGAAAATCTGTTAATTTCTACTCCTGAAGGTATGTAGCGGAGTTTGTGTTTGATGAGGGGATTTTTCTTTAGGTTTTCTATTATTTGCTTTGAAACACCTATTATTGCATCGGTGTGAAGGTTGTATTTTGTTATGAGGGATAGGGGGGATAAACCATAGGGCACTCGGCGCGTATAGACGATTTTAGGTCTTTTGTTTGTAAAGAAAGAGGATAACCATACAAACCAGTGAGCTTTTGAGATGTGAGTGTTGATTATGTCGTAGTTTTCTATCAATTTTGCCAACTTTTTTGATTCTGTTATGCTGAATTTCTTTTTATTTGGAAAGTAAATCGTTTGAATGCTTTCTTTTTGGGCTCTTCTGTCAAGTTCGCAGTTTGGATATGTCAGTATATCTGTTTTTATACCCTTTTTGTTCATGTATTTTGCCAGCAAAAAACACTGTTCTGTGCCGCCGCTCCAGCCTATGGCAGTTGTTGCTTGGAGGATTTTCATTTTCCTTTGTTCCTTACAATGCAGTAGTTTCCATATTTTATTACACTTTTTCGGCAATTTTTGTGCATTAAGGAATATTCGTAATTTTTAGAACGACTCAAGTTGTCGTAGTAAAACATTAGAGCGTATGCGGTATATTTATCTATGGTTTTATCTATTTTGAGGTGGTGAAAATTGTTGATACCTACTTCAATAAGTGGTTTGATGGTTTTGAGTTTGTCTTTATGGAATTTGCAAGGGCAAACCAAGGCAACGATAGCGTAAGTTATGGTTGTGAAAGCGGCGAAATAGAGGATATTTCTTTCCCACTTTAATTTTAGAATTGTGAAGCTAACTATTACTGCTAAGAAAGGATAGAAATAGTATGAATACCTTGTGAATTTTAAAGATACAAAGTGTAGAGGTATGAAAATTAAAAGGAACATAAACAAAAATGAAGTCCATAGAGGTTTGTCTTTAATGATTAATGTTTCTTTTATGAACTGTCCTTTTGTTTTTATTGATTGAAAGATAAAAACGAGTAAGAAGAAGTTCCATATCCAAAAATGTTTGAGAATTATTCTTTCGTAAAAGAAGAAAGAGCGTGGGGTTCCTTCTTTTAGACTTCCTTCTAATCTTCCTATTATTTGATTTTTGAAGAATTCTTTGAAAAAGGCGGGGTGATATTTATACATGTATGCCAAATAAGGTCCAAAAATTGAAAGTGCGATTAATAGCGTTAAGAACTGTAACTTAATTTTTGAGGAGTTTTTTTCGGTTATTGCTTGTAACATAGTGCTTATTACTCCAAAAAGAGCAAGGGATCCTTTTGTAAGCAAACCTGTTCCTATTAAAGT
>JAMOPR010000286.1 GCA_027064485.1 Desulfurobacteriaceae bacterium
CGGTAGGATTTGTCAGTAGCAGTAGAGAAAGTAAGTTTATTAGAAGTATGTAGCTTTCAAATCGGACTATAGTTGAGATTCTGATAATTTCAAAGTTTACTATGAAAACTATTGCGGCGAGAAAACCAGCAGTTTTCGAACCGGAAAAATTCCTGCCTATAATGTAGATGAGAATAGCGTCTATTGTGGCGAACAGGGCTGATGGTAGCCTAGCGGAGAATTCTGAAATGCCAAAGATTTTAAAACATAAAGCAATCAGCCAGAAAAAGAAAGGGGGTTTTTTGAAATAAAACTCATCTCCCAGTTGAGGTATTAGGAAATTTCCGGTTTTGAGCATTGTTTTTGCTATTAGGGCATATTTGGCAGCGTCTCCGCTTAAGGACGGTTCGTAAATGCGGGAAAAAAAGAAAATTATGGATATCAACAAAATTAATGCCCAATAGTGCTTATTTTCCCACTTTTCGAAAGCCATACTTGCAGACCTAAATGTTAGAATTCGGAGGAATTTTATCGGATGGTGCTGAAAGATGAAAGTGCTTTTAATACAGCTTAGACAGTTGGGAGATGTTCTTTTGTCTTCGCCTCTTGCGAGAGTGGTAAAAGAGGAGATACCTAATGCCGAAGTGCATTTTCTTACTTCTGTTGTTGGGAAAGATATTTTGAAGGGGAATCCTTTTATAGATAAGATTCTGACTATTGAAAATGGGTTAATTGGAGAATTGAAAACTATCTTGAAAGTGCGTCGTGAGAAATACGATGCTGTGATAGACGTTCAACGAACGGGAAGGTCTAAGAAAATTACTTTTTTTTCGGGAGCTTTTTTAAAAGTTGCGTTTAGAAAACGTAAAGGGGATTGGTATTACAACAGACTCGTTGATTGGAAGGATTATGGTTATACTGCCTGGGAAAGAATGGAACTTTTGAAAGGATTGGGGATAGAAGACCCTGTTAGGAAATATTTGCCGAAAATTTATAACGTTGCTAATAAATGTTCTTTTTTGGATAGTTTAAAGCTGGATAAGTTTGTTGTTATTGTTCCTACGGCAAGGAAATCAGAAAAAATGTGGAGTTTGGAAAGTTATGCGAAATTAATAGATTTTTTGGAAAGAAGATTGAATTTGCCTGTTGTGGTTCTTTACGGTCCGGGAGAGATTGGAGTTGTGAAGAAGTTACTCTGTTTGTGTAGTGGGGTATTTTACTATCCGAGTGCACCTTTAAGTATTTCAGAATTGGCTTATGTAGTTGGGAGTTCTGCTTTTTTTGTGGGGAATAATTCTTTTGCTTCGCACGTCTCTGTTGCTATGGGGAGACCTACTGTTGTGGTTGATAAGAGAAAATCTGGCTGGTTTCCTCCTGTTGATTTTGTTTATGAAGTTTATGGAGATAATGATTTTCCGAGTTTTGAAGACGTTGCAATGGTGTGCGAGGAAGTTCTTAAAAAAAGTTTTGATAGAATCTTTAGAAGAGGCTAAAAGAAGGGATAGGGGTTTTATATGGAAGAAAAATTTGTGGATATTACAAGGCTTCTTATTACTGTTTCATCGCTTAATTCAGTTTTGAATCCTTTAGTGCAGAAACACAATTTGAGAGTTTCTTATCTCGCCTATCATATTGCAAGCAAGATAAGCTATTCTGTTGAGTTTTTGAGGAACGTTATTGTAGCCAGCTTGTTTCATGATATAGGTATTCTCTTTTTTAATTCGAAAAAGCAGGCAAATCTTTTGTTAAAAGAGACCGGAATAGAAATAGAGATAGATAAAAATATTTATTTTCATGCGTATATAGGTTATGAATTGCTACGTCACTATCCTCTTTTTGCAAAAGTTGCAAAGATTATCCGCTACCACCATCACAGTTTTCAGAAGTATGTTGAAGCTAACGGAGAAATTCCCTTCACCTCCCAAATAATCCTACT
>JAMOPR010000287.1 GCA_027064485.1 Desulfurobacteriaceae bacterium
CATGGAAGGTCCTACAACAGTTTCTGCTCTCATTCACGCTGCAACAATGGTTAACGCCGGTGTTTACTTGGTTGCGAGGATGTTCCCGTTCTTCGAATATTCTCATGCGCTTATCGTTGTTGCCTTTGTTGGTGCGATATCTGCATTTATGGCGGCTACTGGAGCCATGGCTCATACGGAGATTAAAAAAGTGCTGGCGTTTTCTACGATGGAACATCTTGCTTTGATGTTTGTGGGGCTTGGCGTTGGTTCGGCGGCTGCGGGGATTTTTCACCTTATGAACCACGCAATATTTAAGGCACTACTCTTTTTATCTGCAGGTGCCGTAATACATATGACCCATCAAAAAGATGCATTTAAGTTGGGTGGTTTGAAAAAGTATATGCCTCAAACGGCTATGCTGTTTTTGGTTGGTATTCTTGCTCTATCCGGAATTCCTCCTTTTAACGGGTTTTTCAGTAAGGATTGGATTTTAGGAGAAGCTTTCCATTCAAATCCGGTTGTTTTTGCTCTTGCCTTCAGTGCTGCTGTTCTGTGTATTTTCTACGGTTTCAGGTTATGGTTTGTGGTGTTTACAGGAGAACCTTCCGAATATTCGAAAAAGGCAAGGGAAGCTTATCCGGTGATGCTCATTCCTCTTTACATATTGGCGATTATGACGCTTGTTACGGCGTTTTTCAAGGAAGAAATCGTTCATTTCCTTTTTGGAGATGTTCATGAGCCATTTTCTGCAGCGTTGCTTACTGGAACTTTGACGATTATGGCAATTTTATTCTTATTGGCTTACGCGATTTACTATAAGAGGGTTATCAATACTAAAAAGTTAATTGAGCATCCCATAGGTGAAGCTGTTAACGTTTTCCTCCGTAAGGGCTGGCTTGTTGATGATGCGATAAAGTGGACCTGTAGGAACGTTTTCTACGGTTCGATAGCAAAGGCTGTTGAATGGGTTGATACGAACGTTGTTGACGGCGCGGTAAACGGCGTTGCTAAAGTGTCTCTTAAATGCTGGGATAGATGCAGAAAGATGCAGACGGGAGACCTTATCAATTACCTGACATACTTCGTTGCTGGAGTTATTACGCTTGCAGTTATTATTACCTGTTTGTAGGAGGCGTGAATGGTTCTTTTGAGTATGATACTCGTTCCTGTGATTCTTGCTCCTTTTGCTTGGTTGGGAGAGAAGTTAAACAGGGATTTTCCGAAGTTTCTGTCGTTGGGAGTAGGTTTGTTTTTAGCTCTTACTACTGCTTACTTGATAGTAAAATATCCCGGTAACGGTTTCGCCTTTGAAGAGTTATATCGTATATATCCGCCTTTTGATTTTAACCTTCACCTTGCCATTGACGGTATTTCTCTTGTGCTGTTGGCTATAGTAGCGTTTCTGTCAATTACTGTTACTCTTTCTTCGTGGAACGTTGAAAAACCGGGTGCTTTCTTCTTTTTAGTTCTTATGTTTTTAGGTCCTATGGTTGGAGTTTTTGCTTCTTTGAACCTTTTGTGGTTCTTTATTTTCTGGGAATTTACTTTGGTTCCGATGTTTTTCCATATCGGGATTTGGGGAGCTGAAAACAGAATTTATGCGGCGATGAAATTCTTCATATATACGCATCTTGCGAGTGTTTTCCTGCTTTTAGGAATAATCGTTCTTTACCTGCATACGCATACTTTTGATTTTCTAAAGTTGTTGGAAATGGGCGTTGATTCAAGCGTGGCTAAGTTGGTGTGGATTTTGATGTTTATAGGTTTCGCCGTTAAGATGCCGGTTGTTCCTTTCCATACGTGGCTTCCTGATGCACACGTTCAAGCGCCCTCTCCCATATCCGTTTTTCTTGCCGGTTTGCTTTTAAAGATGGGAGCTTACGGACTTTTAAGGTGGGAGATATTCCTTTTCCCGCATACGAGTAAGTTCTTTGCACCGTTTATGGCTTTTATAGCTGTTTTGACGATTTTCTATGCAGGGTTTAGGGCGTTAGCAGAGGACCATATAAAGAGGATGGTAGCCTATTCCAGTATTAACCATATGGGTTTTGTCCTTTTGGGACTTTCGGCTATGACGGCTGCGGGAATTTCTGCAGCCATTTATGAAATGGTAGGGCATGCATTGGTGATTTCTCTGCTGTTTATGATTGCCGGTTACATTCATCATAAGACGCATACGTGGTATATCTCCGAGATGGGCGGAATAATGAAGAAAATCCCCCTTCTCATGACAATGTTCGTAATAGGCGTTTTAGCTGCTGTAGGTCTTCCGGGAACTGCCGGTTTTGTTGGTGAGCTTTCCGTTATGCTTGCAGCGTTTGATTACTACGGTTGGGTGATGATTATTGTGCCTCTTGCAAGTGCCCTTGGGGCAGGATTTTTCATGTGGATGCTGCAGAGGGCAGTTTTTGGTCCGTTGAGAGAAGGTTTCGAAAACCTGCAGTCTTTAAAGGAGTTACCTCTTGTTGAAAATCTTCCTTTGGCTTTATACATAGCCGCGTTTATTTTCGTTGGAATTGTGCCGTCTGTTGTTTTTAACCTTTACAACCCTGTTGTTAATATGTTTGCGCAACTTTTTAGGTAAGGGGGTAGCAGGTGAACGTTAACTTTTTAACCGCTGTGATGGTTTTGGCACTTACCGGAGCTTTCTTGCCCGTGATAAATAGGATTTTTAGAATTACAGGACTTGCCGGTGTTGCAATTTCCAGTGTGGGATATGTGGCGGGGATTCTTCTGATTGCTATTTCAGATTCAGGAAATGAGATTCTTAATAATTTCTTCGTTACAGATGAAGTTTCTCGTTTGATAGGCGTTTTAATTATTCTGGCGTCCTGGATGCTTATGTCAGTTCTTTACTGGATTTTAAATAAAGATAAATATGTGAACGAAATTATTGGTGCCGTTTTAATATCAACAGCCGGGGCGTTGCTTCTTATTTCATCTACAAACTTCGTTTCTCTCATAATATCGATGGAACTCATGACAATGCCCACCTATTTGATGGTTCTCTTTGTTTTTGACGATAGAGCTATAGAGGCTGGCATTAAATATTTCTTCAACGGAACGTTGGCTGTTGGCATGTTACTCTTTGGTGTTTCTCTTCTATACGCTATGACGGGAAGCTTTGAATTCTCCGTTTTGGCTCAGAAGTTATTTAAAGACCCTTTAGTAATGCTTGCAGCTGTTTTTATTCTCGCAGGCTTCGGTTTCAAAATTACTGCTTTCCCCTTCCATTTCTGGGGACCAGACGTTTATGATGGAACCTGTCCAGGTGTTGCTGCTCTTTTGACGGGCATATCGAAAAGTGCGGCTTTTATAGCTCTTATGAGGGTAGTTTTTGAATCCCTTCCCCTTTTTGGAGAAGGAGGAATGTCCCATCAACTGACTATTATCTTTGCTATTATTGCTGCTATTACGATGACTGTCGGTAATTTACTTGCCCTTGCTCAGCGTAGGGTTTCAAGAATACTTGCTTACTCTTCTGTAGCTCACGCCGGATATACTTTAGTTGCTTTTGCAGCTCTTTCAACTCCTTTAAGCGTAACAGGTATTCTTTACCACTCTGTTGCTTATATGTTCATGAAAACTGCTGCATTTTTGTGTTTTGCTGTTCTCCTGTTTGTCTGGGGTGCAAAAACGATGGATGATTATAAAGGGCTTGGGAAAAGGGAACCTATATTGGCGGCTTTGTTTTTGGTATTTCTCTTGTCGTTGGCAGGTGTTCCTCCGATGGCTGGTTTTATTAGTAAGGTATTTGTTTTCACCGCTGCTGTTAAAGCTGGAATGTTATGGCTTGCACTCATTGGATTACTTAACAGTGCCTTTTCAGTTGCTTACTACATCTGGATTGCAAAACAGATGTATTTAGAAGAACCTACTTTGGAAAAACCGGTAAATGATAGAAAGGATAGAAATTTGGTTTTAATTCCTTTGGGTCTTATGGCTGCTATACTGATTCTTTTTGGTATATGGGTTAATCCTGTTCTTAACGCAGCTGGACAGTTCGTTTCTGGATTGTAAGGGGCAGAGAAAGGATTTCTCTGCCCAAATAGATTAATTAGCGCAGGCTATGCATTCTTCTTTCTTGTTTATTTCCGATTGGCTATCTTTTTGAATCGTTCTCACGTAGTAGATAGTTTTTATTCCCCTTTCCCATGCAAGTAGAACCGTTTCATAAATATCTTTAGCTTTGATTCCCAAATTGAGGTTAAATAGCAATTCCATAGAGATACCGCTGTCTATCCATTTCTGAATTGCTGCTATTATTTCAACGACTTCTCTCTGGTCCATATATTTGCTCTCTCTGTAAAACCAGAAACGTTCTTTTATAAATGGCGGGCAGATGGGAACAGCCTGTTTTTGATTTTTATCTATGTAAAACCGCGAAAACGGCGGTAGAACGCCTGGCGTTGCCCCCTGGAGAAGTCCGGAGCTTGTATTTGGCGCTATGGCGAATAGCTGTCCGTTTCTTATTCCGTAGTTTTTCAGCTTGTTCAGAACTTCTTTCCATCGTTCTTTCAGTTTCGTTTTCGTTAACAGGTATTCTTCATCTTTGCCAAAGATTATTCCTCTGCTCCAGTCAGAACCTTCAAATGTCGGAAATCTGCCTCTTTCTTTTGCTAAGTTAGTGCTTTCATCAACTCCGTAGAAGGCAATTTTTTCGTAAAGCTCTTCTATTATCGGTATTGATTGTCTGCCGTAAGGAATTTCCTTCTTTGCAAGGTAATCTGCGAGCCCTAACGTTCCTATTCCTATCGTTCTGTATCTATCGTTGTGAAGCTTACTTTCAAGTATCGGAGGATTTGTTAACTCAATAGTGTTATCCAAAATTCTTACTGCCGTTCTGACGGCATCTTCTAATTCAAGGTCATCTTCAATGTTTGCAAGGTTTATTGAAAGCAGGTTACAGGTGTGAACAAGTCCTGGTTCTTTGATTTCGGAAACGATTTTTCCGTTCTCAAGTTTAGAAGAAAATCCTTTTGAGGGTTTAAAGTTTGAGAAACTTTCCATACAGAGGTTACCATTTCCTATATATCCGTCGTGTTTCAACGGATTGAGTTTGTTTGCCGTATCCTTGAAGAAGATGTATGGAAGCCCCGTTGCGACCTGAGTTTTTAGTATCTCTTTTAAAAGCTCTTTTGCTTTTACAAGCTTTTTTAGTTTTAGTCTTTCCTGCTCTTTTTCTATGTGAGTGTAGGCTTTTTCAAAATCTTCTCCCCAGAGTTCGTATAGTTTATAGCCGAACTTTCTTTCAACTTCGTAGGGGTCAACTAACAGCCAGTCTTTGTTTTCTTTTACTCTTTTCATAAAAAGGTCTGGGATAACAACCTGAGGGAAGATGTCAAAAGCTTTTCTTCTCAAGTCTCCATTTTCCGTTTTTAGTTCTAAAAAGTCGAAAATGTCTAAATGCCAGACATCCAAAGCTACGGTAACGGCACCTGCCCTTTTCCCTTCCTGATTTACTGCTACGGCGACGTCGTTGAGGATTTTTACCCACGGAACAACACCACCGCTGGCGCCGAAAACCTTTTTAATCCAGGAACCTTGTGCCCTTATTCTTGAAAGGTTAACGCCAACACCACCTGCCCTTTTTGATATCTGGGCTACCTGGTTTGCCGTGTACATAATAGAATCAAGGTTGTCATCCATTGCGGTTATAAAGCAGGAAGAGAGGTTACCGTTTGGTCTTCTCAAGTTTATGAGTATAGGCGTTGCAAGGGAAAGCTTTTTGCCAGCTATCATATCGTAAAACTTTTTCACTATTTTCATACGCTTTTCTTTCGGTTCATCCTTTGCAAGCATAAGGGAAATGCTCATATACATTTCTTGAGGCAGTTCTATGGGGAAGTCTTCGTAAATACACAAGTATCTCTTTGCTAAGAGATTT
>JAMOPR010000288.1 GCA_027064485.1 Desulfurobacteriaceae bacterium
GAACGATGTATAAAACGATTAAACCTAAGAGTATCCTGTAAACGCCAAAAGGAATGAAAGAGTGATTTTTCACGTAAGAAAGCAACCATTTAACCGAAACAAAGGCAGAGATAAAAGCAACGATAAAACCAACAGTTAGAATTCCTAACTTATCTAAGGTGAACGTAGATGCGTTCTTTACAAGCTCAAAACCGGAAGCTGCAAACATTGTTGGAATGGCAAGAAGGAAAGAGAATTCCGTTGCCGCCTCTCTGTCCATTCCCAAAAGCATTCCCCCAATTATTGTTGAACCGGAACGGGAAGTTCCCGGAACCATAGCCAAGGATTGAAAAATCCCCACCGCCACTGCCTTCCAATAGGGCAACTCATCAACATCTTTTATTGAACGGGACAGTCTATCGTAAAACAGTTCCACCACAATAAAAATAACACCCCACACAATAAGCATCGTAGCCACAATTTTTTCGCTGAAGAGGGATTCAAAATACTTGTGAAAGAGCAGTCCCAAAACACCGGTAGGGATAAAAGCTGCAATGAGTTTTTTCCAAAGAGTTACATCTTTCGACAGTTTACTTCTATATATCCATAGAACGGCTAAAATTGCACCAAGCTGAATTACTATTTCAAACGTTTTTTCAAAAGTATTCTGCTTAAGTCCTAAAAGGGAAGAAACTAATATCATATGACCGGTAGAAGAAATCGGAAGGAATTCAGTCACGCCTTCTACAATACCTAAAACAACAGCATCGAGCAGATTCAACGTTTACCTCCAAAGTGGTTGTAACCTTTCTTTTCCACTTTTCTACCGTCAACGAAAACGCCTTTACCTTCAGTAACTTCACCGATTACCGTAAATCCCAAAGATTCCACGTCAGAAAGAAGACGCTCGTTAAACGTAATTATCAACTCATAATCCTCTCCGCCGTAAAGGGCGTATTTCAAAGCTGTCTCGCGACTGCCGGCGTATGAGAGGAGGTGGGGGGAGAGGGGGATTTTTTCACTTTCCAGCTTAACAGCAACGCCAGAAGACTCAGCTATGGTATACAGATTAAAAGCAAGACCGTCACTAACATCGGTGCACGCTTTTACGCCTAAATTCAAGGCTTCTATTCCCTTTTCTACTCGCGGAATAGGATTCAAAAACCTCTCAACTAAAAAGCGATTTTCAACTTCTCCTTTCAAAAGCTGCTCCAACCCGGCAGCACTATCCCCAAAAGTCCCCGTAACAGCAACCAAATCTCCCGGTTTAGCTTTAGAACGCAACATATAGCCATTTCCCTTACCTACTAAAAAAAAGGAAAAAGTTTTCACAGAACTCTTAGAAGTATCCCCTCCAATAACGGTAATTTTTAGCTCACTACAAAAATCAGAAATTCCGTCATAAAACTCTTCTAATTCCTTTAAATCATAAGACTCAGGAATCAAAAGGTCAATCAACCCATAAGTAGGAATTCCCCCCATAGATGCTATATCGCTTGCAGAAATAGCTACTAACTTTCTTCCTAAAGAATAGTAAAGGTTAGAAACACTTTCCTTCCAATTATCTAAAAAATGAACACCTTCAACCAAAACATCAGTAGTAAAGAAACAGAAACCATCGTTATTTTTTACTACCGCTGCATCGTCGCCAATACCAACTACCACCTCAGAATTAAAAACTGATAATTTACGAGAGAGAAAAGAGATAAGGGAAAACTCATCTAACTTCATCTACAGATTGGACCTCCAGATAACAAACACCCTTAGGGGTTTTCTTTACAACAGCGCGGAAAAAAACCTCCTTTCCCCTGTCCATAACGGGGTCAAGCCCTCCCGTTCCTTTCAGATATATACACCCAGAAGAATCTTTAACACAAGCATCACACCTTGTTATACCGGGAGGAACGCACCCTTCCATACAGTGCCATCCCTCATAAACAGCTCTAACTGCTACCCTTTCCCCCTCTAATTCGCTACAGTGTTTTATAATGTCTCCAATCTGTTCATACCTCAAATTTACACTTCCGTTAATGGTAGGAGTAGCAACGCAGGAAAAAGAAAAAATTGCAAGAAACGGCAGAAATACAAATTTCTTCATTTCAACACCTCTCAATGAGAAAAATATCGTTCCAAAAATTCATCCCACTCGGTTTCTGTAAAAGGATTGTAATAATTCTCATCAAGCACTTCACCACTATCGTCAACAAGGGTTATTGGATGTGCAGCATCAGCAAAGTAGTAATCAAAATCGTTAACCTTATTTGAACTGGGGAAGAATATAGAGATACCTGTCAAATTTGAATTGGGTGAAATATACTTATAAAAAGAATTAATCCTATCAACAATGTCAGAAACGTAACTGTTAGATAAACATTCACTAACCCTGTAAGCAAAATTACCTAAATCTATAGTCCCCAAACTTTCCAAATCATCATTTGTAACCGATGGATTTTGACGCGCACTGTAGAAACATCCATAATTACTATCAAGTAAACTAATAAATTGGTTAATATCTCTTACCAAAACATTAACATCAGAACTTTTAACGGCAATCATCGTATAATTACCAGGTTCAGAAGCATAGGCTTTCCTGTAAGCATCAACAATTACTTTTCCAAAAGCGTAAGCATCTAAAGAAGGATTGTTACTCACTTCTTTCATAACGTATGAATAATTCCAACCCTCATAAGGTTCTGAAACTTCCGAAGCTACAACAACATCCGTGTAATCTTTTATATCGTAAAACACCTCCAAATTTCCCATCAAACACTCATCAAAACCTATCAGGTTTATTCTTATACCGTCATCGCTTAACTTCTGTAAAGCCTCTTTCAGTTCATGCATATACAGGTAATCATCATCCGTAACGTCTTCTGCCGCCGCCCTAAACTTATCGGGATGGCTAACGCCTCTCCAAGCATCTCCGTGATTCCACATAATCAAAGCAACGTTAGAATAGGGATATTTTCTTGCGTATTTTTCAACAAAATTAACCAGCGTAGAAGGTTCTCCCATGTTAGGTTCAGGAACAGAAAACTCATCAAAAGAAGAATTCTCATAGTTATAATCGTATATCGTCCCCCCCTCATTTCCAAAAGTATCTCTCAATACAACAACTTTTACTTGAGGAGAATACTTAACGCTTTCAATTTCTCTCAAATCCTCTGCCGTAGCGCCACTCAAGCTATTATCTCCATCCATATAAATTAAAACCAACCAACCGTTTTTAACTCCTACATGATTTTCAGACTCACTGCTACTTCCACCACTACCACCGCCACCGCAAGAAGCAAGTAAAAAAACGATTAAAAGGCAAAAAGAAAAAAGCTTTTTCATAAAAACCTCCTTAGCAATGACATTTAACTTTCCTTTTAATTCCGAATTCTATAACACCGCGCTTAGAACCATGCCTAAAAACGGTTATTCCTTTTAGTTTTTCTTTAAATCCCATAATAAATATCTTTTCAATTTCTTCCACCGTAGTTTCTTCAGGGAGATTTATAGTCTTGGAAACGGCATTGTCCACATATCTTTGGAAAGTAGCTTGCATTTTAAGGTGCCATTCAGGAGGTATTTCTAAAGCTGTTATGAAAACTTTTTTAAGATTTTCCGATAAACCCTCAACGTTCCTAACGCTTCCTTCTTCTATAATTCTTTCAATTTCCGATTCGGACAAATTCTTTGCATACTCCATAAGCAGCGGTTCTACATAAATCACTTTTCTACCATCCAAAACTTCCTTTTCATAAGCAACGGCAAACAGAGGTTCAATGCTTGGAGTAGTTCCAGCAATCATACTTATAGTTCCGGTTGGAGCTATACTCGTTCTCGTAGCATTTCTTATTAACTTTCCCTTGTAGACGCTTCTATCCACGTTTGGAAAACTTCCTCTTTCATAAGCAAGTTTAACGGAAGCCTCAAACGCTTTTTTACTTATAAAAGACATAACCTTTTCAGCTATTGAAAGAGCCTCTTTTGAACTGTAAGGAATCCCCAACCTGATTAAAAGCTCCGCCCATCCCATAATGCCAAGACCTATCTTTCTATTACCTTTTGCCATTTTTTCAATTCGTTGGTCAGGATAAACATTTACATCTATAACGTTATCCAAAAACCTTACTCCCACTTTTACAAGATATGACAATCTCTCCCAATCTATTCCATCCCTTTTAACCACTTTACTTAAGTTTATAGAACCCAAATTACACTCCTCGTAAGGCAATAACGGAACTTCACCGCAAGGATTTGTTGCCTCTATCTTTCCTATCAAAGGAGTAGGATTATGCCTGTTAATTTCATCGATGTAGAGAATACCAGGGTCACCGCAATCCCAAGCGCTTTCTGCCATTAATCTCAACAATTTTTTAGCTTTTACTTTCTTCCATACTTTACCATCACGTGGATTAACCAATTCGAGAGTTCTATTCTTTTTCACTTTTTCGAAAAATTCATCCGAACAAGCCACAGAAATGTTAAAGTTCGAAAAACTCTTTCTATCTCTCTTGCAAGTTATAAATTCCTCAACATCAGGATGATAAACGGAAAGAACCCCCATATTTGCACCGCGCCGTTTACCACCCTGCTTAATTGAATCGGTAACACAGTCAAACACTTTCATGAAGGAAACAGGACCAGAAGCAACGCCGTTAGTGCTTTTAACTTTATCTCCTTTAGGTCTCAGCTTGGAAAAAGAAAAACCCGTTCCACCGCCAGTTTTTTGAATTTTAGCCATCAAGGAAACAGTATCGAAAATTTCCTCTATTGAATCTTCAACAGGAAGAACAAAGCAGGCAGCTAACTGCCCCAACTCTGTCCCAGCGTTCATAAGAGTTGGAGAATTGGGAAGAAACTCAAGATTAACCATTACCTCATAAAATCTTTCTTCCCACTCTTCGGCAACAGAAGGAGAAGCGTAGTATAGTTCGGCAAGAGAAACAGCTTTAGCAACCCGACGAAACATATCTTCAGGTGTTTCGTTAGGTCTTAAGTAGCGCGCCTTTAAAATTTCGAGAGCCGAGTTGCTAAGGTTCATTGAAGTTCCTTCAAAACCTTCTCCACATCTGCTGGTTTCTCAACGTTTAAAACCTTCAAACTTTTATCTATCCTTCTAACAAGCCCTTTTAGCACGTTTTTAGGTCCTATCTCTAAAAGCAGTTCAATACCCATTTCTTTCATCTTTAAAACATCCTCAACCCACCTAACCGAAGAAAATACCTGCCTATAAAAAGAATCTTTAATCTCTTCAGCATTCGTTATTAACTTAACATCTGCGTTATTGAGAACAGGAATTTGAGCATCGGAAAAATGCATACCGTTCATTAATTCTTTCAGCCTCTCAGCAGCAGGTTTCATAAGCTCAGAATGAAAAGGCGCAGAAACAGAAAGCCTAACCACCCTTTTAGCACCTGCTCCCTTTAAAAGCGTTTCAGCCTCTTCAAGAGCTTTCAGCTCACCCGAAATAACCGTTTGCTCTGGGCTGTTGTAATTTGCTACTTGAACAAAGCCGCTTTTTATATTTCCAAGAATATCTTCTATCTTCTCAGAAGGAAGCCCAATAACGGCAGTCATTCCGCCAACGCCAGGAGGAACAGCTTCCTGCATAAATTTACCTCTTTTCCTTACTAAAAAAGCACCGTCTTTGACATTAAAAACCCCTGCTGAAGCTGCAGCAGAAAATTCTCCCAGGGAGTGCCCTGCAACAACAACCGGCTTAACGTTTAAACCTTCGGATTCCAAAACCCTTAGAGCAGCCATACTAACGGTAAAAATCGCAGGCTGAGCGTTGTAGGTTAACGTTAGTTCATTTTCAGAGGCTTCAAAGCACAATTTTGCAATATCAATCCCCACACCTTCAGA
>JAMOPR010000289.1 GCA_027064485.1 Desulfurobacteriaceae bacterium
AAGGATAAGAACCCTTGAGGCAGGAACGTTGGCTTCGAAAGTTGCTAAGTTTAAAAGGGTTAGAGAGATTGTAGTAAGAATTTTGAGAGAAGTAGCAAGAGGAAAGAGGATAGTCATAGACGGCAGAGATGCTGGAAGTTACATATTTCCTGAAGCAGATTTGAAGATTTATTTAACAGCTTCTCCAGAGGAAAGGGCTAAAAGGAGATATTTGGAGCTTTTGAAAAAGGGAGAAAAAGTTTCTTATGAAAAGGTTTTAGAGGAAGTTTTGGATAGAGATAGAGCGGATAGAAGTAGGAAGTTTGCGCCACTTGTGATTCCGGAAGGGGCGGTGGTTGTAGATACTACAGGTAAAACCTTTGAAGAAGTTATGGATGTTATTGATAAACTAATTAACGATGAATAGAGAAGTTTTTAATTCTTGACTGTTCCTTATCTAATTTAAGATAATAAAAAATTAAACGTTGGAGGAGGGATGGTATGGGGTTTGAGGAAAAGGTAAAAGATAGAGAGTTGAATGCTGAAAACGTTTTTATCGCTTCTTTTATAGCCGGACTTAATGAATTTGGAGTGCTTAATCAGGCTATTGTTGATTTTTCTGCAGAGAGGGCGGGCAGATATCTGGTTGATTATATGAAAGCTGTAGGATGTAATCCTGGAGGGGATGTTGAAAAGGTTTTGAATAAGTTGAATGAAGAACTAAGAATAGGTCGAGTAAAAGTGGAAAAGGAAAATGGAAAGGTTAAGATAAAAATTTTTTCTTCCTCCTGCCGTTTCTGTCCCAAAGGAATAGGAGAGGCGGAATTGGAAGGGACTTTGTGCCCTTTCCCGAAGCTGATTGAATCCTTTATGAACGGTTTGTGTGAACTTAACTTTAAACTGGAATATCAAGGATTGGAGAGATGTCCGCTGGTGAAGGAGGGGGATTTTTGCATAATTAGTTACGAGGTTTCTTCTTAACTTTCCTTTTGGTTTCATTTTCTCTATAAGCGTTTCAAGTGGTGAAAAGGTCTTTAGTTGTTTTATATTTATTCAGGTAATTTCTTTTCCTTTTGGGGGTTAAAGTGTCTGAAGTTTTGGGTGTTTGTGTTGGTGAGCCGGAAACGAGAGAAGTGGAATTTGTTGCTTCTCAAAAAGTTTCTTTGGGGGATTATGTTGAAATTAACTATGAAGGATATAGAGTTTTAGGGTTTGTGAGGAACGTTAAGAGGGTTAATAGGCATATGGAGGGGATTTTTCAGCCAGAAGAGATTGAAAGTATAGGAAAGCTTACTTCGCGGGATTCCTTTTTTATGGGAACGATTTCTATTTTGGGAGACCCGAGTAAAGGAATGTTTATACCGAGAATTCCTCCTGAACCTGGAACTAAGGTTTATAGGGCGTCTGCTGAAACTCTTAGAAAAGTTTTTGGTGAAGGGGATGAAAGAAAGATAAAGATAGGGCATCTTTTAACAAGACCTGATGTTAGTGTTTATATTGATGTTGATAGTATAGTTAGCAGACACCTTGCCATACTTGCTGTTACTGGTGGAGGTAAATCCAACACTGTTTCTGTAATTTTGGAAGGTCTTCTTTCAAAGAACGGAACAATTCTTGTGTTTGATATGCACGGAGAGTATGTGGATTTTGGGGGAGGAGAGCAGCTTAAGAGGATAGATTTAGTTTTAAATCCTTTGAGGCTTAACTATCAGGAGTTCAGGATATTTGCGAACGTTGATGACAGCGCTTATATCCAGGATAGGTATTTACGGAAGGCATTTAAAGAGGTTGTTAAAGAAATTACAGAAGACTTTAAAACTCCGGCGGAAGAGTTTTGGGCAAGGCTTGAGCTTGAGCTTCAAAAATACAGAGTTGATGAGACATTTAAGGATGACTGGAAGTCGATTACGGGAGTTATCAATAAAGTAGAGGATATGAAGGAATTTTACGGAGAACTTTTTGACCCTCTTGCTACTCCGATAGTTGACCAGATTGAATTTGGAAAGTTAAACGTTGTTGACCTTTCTCATGTTGATGAGAAAATAGCAGACATTGTGGTAAGTCACGTTTTGAGGAACGTTCTTGAAAGCAGAAAATCCTACGTTCGTTACGGTAAGGGGTTACCTTTTCCTCTGTTTACCGTTTTAGAGGAGGCTCACATTTTGGCTTCTTCCACCATTAATACACGCTCCCGATACTGGATATCGAGGATAGCAAGAGAAGGAAGAAAATTCGGGTTAGGTTTGTGTCTTGTAACTCAAAGACCAAAAGCTCTTGATTCTAACGCTCTTTCCCAAGCTAATAATATGATTATTCTTAGACTTGTAGAACCGGGAGACCAGAGACACGTTCAGCAGGCTTCAGAATCTTTAAGTAGTGATTTAGTAGAACAGTTGCCGTCTTTAAACGTTGGAGAGGCGTTGGTAATGGGTAGGATGATACCTGTTCCTGCTCTTGTTAAGATAGACCTTGCTAAGATGAAAAGGTCTGGAAACGACATTAGCGCAGTTGAAGAATGGGCTAAGTATAGGAAAAAGTCATCTGAAGCAAAGCAGCAGCTTGAAGACCTTATGGGTATGGAAGACATGGAGTTTTAGATGGATTTGGTTTCAGAGAAAAGGAAGATAGCTCTTTATTCCGTTCTTTTGAATTTGTTCCTTTCAGTGTTGAAGATTTTTGCGGGTTTTTTATCGGGTTCAGCTTCCCTTACGGCTGATGGTATCCACTCTGTTGCCGACCTTGCCGCATCTCTTTCTGTTTATGTGGGTATTGTCATTTCTAATATGAAGTTAAAGGAGTTTCCATACGGTTTATACAAAGTAGAGAATGTTATTTCTTTGGTAAGTGCTTTTGCCATATTTTTTGCAGGTTATGAAATAGCAAGAGATGTTTTGTTGGAAGATGAAGCTATACGCGTTAAAAGTTTGCCGATTGCCGTTGGAGCAATTTTAATAACTATTATTTCTACCTTTCTCTTTTCGCGTTTTGAAAGAAAAAAAGGAGAAGAGTTAAATTCACCCAGTCTGATTGCCGATTCGGAACACGTGAAGACCGACATGTTATCTTCCATCGTTGTTCTTGTTGGAGTTTTGGGAAATTACTTTGGTTATCCTCAGATTGAAAAGGTAGCTGTCCTGATTATTGTTTTATTTATATTCCACTCCGGATACGAAATATTGGTGGAAGCTTTGAAAGTTTTACTTGATGCGTCTGTAGATAAAGAAACTTTAGACAGGATAAGAAAGATAATACTTTCCTACCCGATAATTTCTTCTGTTAAAAGTATAACAGGTAGGAGTTCTGGGAGTTATAAGTTTATAGAAGTAGAAGTGGGGATTTCTACAGATAGTCTTGAAAAAGCTCATAGTATAGTTCATGAGATTGAAGCTGAGATAAAACGAGATGTTCCTTTTATAGAGAAGATAATTATTCACTTTGAGCCGGAAGAAAAGCTTTCATCCATATATGCAATTCCTGTAGAAGGGAAAAATCTATGTGGAAAGTTCGGAGAATGTTCAGAGCTTTTAATTTTAAAAAGGGAAGGAAAAGAGTTTAAAGTCTTAGGTAGGATAAAAAATCCTGCTAAGGGTTTAAAGACGGGAAGGTGTATAGAGCTTGTTGAGGCTTTAGCCGATAAAGGAGTTGATTGTGTTGCTGTTAATACGCTCCCCTTAGGTAAGGGGGTAATATTTGCTCTTTCTCATTACGGCATAGGGATGAAATTGATTCCAGAGACAGACCTTGAGAAATTTCTTGACCTGCTGAAGAAGGAGCCGGAGTGCGAGCCACCTCTTGCTGTTTGGAACCGTTATGCTTGTGATATTACTTCTGGAGGAGTTGAAAGTGAGAGCGGAAGAGCTGATAGAGAGAGATAGAGTTTTCTCCCATTTAAGGGTTGCTGTGTTTGTTGATATGCAGAATATATACTACGGTTCAAAAAACGCTTTGAAAAACAAGGTTGATTTCAGAAAGCTTTTGGAGGTAGGGGTTAGAGGGAGAAAACTGGTAAGAGCCATAGCTTACTTGGTTGATTTGGATAGGGTCAATCAAGACAGCTTTATATACGTTTTGAAGAGTATAGGGTATGAGATAAAACTAAAAGAACCGAAGAAGTTTTATAACTGGGATAGAGTAGAGTATAAAGCCGATTGGGATATGGGGATTGCTATTGACGCCATAGCCATAACGGAAAACGGAAAGGCTGATGTGGTTGTTATAATGAGTGGAGATGGGGATTTTGTTGATTTAATTAATTATTTGAAAGCTAAAGGAATAAGGGTTGAGGTGATTTCGTTTAAGTCAATAACTGCAAAGGAAATTATTCAAGCAGCTGATGAGTATATAGACCTTGAAGAGATTGGAGAATTTATATCTTTAAAGGAGTAATCAAATGAAAGTTGTTGTTTATCCTTCGGGAAGTTTTTTGGTTAACACTTACCTTATTTGGGATGAGAATTCTAAAGAAGCTATAGTAGTAGACCCGGGAAGCAAAGAAGCGGTTGAAGAATTGAGGGATGAAGTTGATAGAAACGATTTGGTAGTTAAATATATTTTAAACACTCATGAACATCCGGACCATACGGCGGCAAATGCTTGGGCTAAGCTTGATTTTCCTGAAGCTAAACTGATAATGCATGAAGAGGCAGCTAAGTATTTGAATTTTTGGACAGAGAGTGAAATAGGTAAATTGGTTGGAGCTGAGTATTCTCCTCCCCCTGATAAAGTGTTGCTTGATGGAAGCGGGTTTAATTTGGGAGAAGTTGTTTTTCGGGTAATTCATACGCCAGGTCATTCTCCCGGTAGCGTTGTTGTTTTTGATAGCAGTAAAAAGATTGCTATCGTAGGTGATTTGATTTTTAAGGGAAGTGTGGGAAGATACGATTTGCCTATGAGCAACTACGGAGATTTGAAAAAATCTATTTTGAAGGTTCTTGATTTGTTAAAACCTGATACTGTTTTGCTTCCGGGTCACGGGGAAAAAACAACTGTTTCCGAAGAGTTGAAAAACAATCCTTTTATAGCAGAGCTTGTGGGATGACTGCTGGAACGCACGTATTGGCAGGTATATTGGTGGCAGCGTTTTTGAAGTTGCCTGTTTTGCCGGCGGCTGTGGGGAGCTTAATTCCCGATGTAGATATCGGGAAAGGACTACCTCCTCCTTATAGGAGAACCCTTTTTAATAGCCATAGGGGAATAACACACCATCCTGCAGTTCCTCTGCTTTTAGTTTTTGTTGCGTTTTTCTTAAAAACAAAAGGTTTTTGTGATATCTACATTTATTTAATTTCTTTTACTGTTGGTTACGCTTCTCATCTGATTTTGGACGTTTTGAATCCTTTGGGAATTCCTTACGGTTTTTCCTATTATCCCCGATTTAGTTTAAAGTTGATGAAATCGGGGAAATTGGGAGAGATATTTGTTATACTTTTTTTAGTGTCTACCTTACTGGTTTTTGTTAATGTGAAGGAGTTTCGTATTTTGGGTTTTTCTTTCGATGATAAATTTTTATTTTGGATAAAAAAATTCGTGGAGGAGGTTTCTAAATGAAGTTCTTCATTGATACTGCCGATATAAACGAAATAAGGGCAGCAATGGAAATG
>JAMOPR010000290.1 GCA_027064485.1 Desulfurobacteriaceae bacterium
CCTTCCAAAAAAAAGGGGGTGGCTTTTGTGATTTTCACTTTAACGATTTTTCCTATTAGGTTTTCATCTCCTGTAAAGTTAACGACTTTGTTGTCTTTCGTTCTTCCTGTTAGTTTGTCTCCCCATTGGCTTTTGCCTTCGACTAAAACTTCTTCCACTTTATTGAGTTTTTTAAGGTTTTTCTCTTCTGCCTGCTTTTTGATTAATTCCTGTAATATTTGTAATCTTCTGTTCTTTTCCTCTTTTGGGACGTTATCTTCCATCTGGTAGGCTTTTGTTAGAGGTCTTGGAGAGTATTCAAAGACGAAAGCCTGGTCGTAAGTGCATTTTTCTACGAGCGATAGTGTTTCTTCAAAGTCTTTTGTGGTTTCACCTGGAAATCCGACTATGAAATCTCCGGATAGTGCAACATTTGGGACGTATTCTCTAAGCATTTCCACTTTTTCTATGTATTCTTCTCTTGTGTAGCCCCTGTTCATGAGTTTTAGGATTCTGTTTGAGCCGCTTTGAGGTGGAAGGTGAACGTATGGGCAGACTTTTCCTATCTCTTTCATCGCTTTGGCTATCTTTTCTGTGAAGCCTGCAGGGTGGCTTGTCGTAAAGCGGATGCGTTCTATACCTTTTATTTCTGAAACCATGTATAGAAGGTCTGCAAGGTCAACGTTTTCGTATCTGTAAAAGTCAACGTTCTGTCCTAAAAGGTGAACTTCTTTTACGCCTCTTTTTGCAAGTCTTTTTACTTCTTCTAATACCAATTCTGGTTTGACGCTTCTTTCCCTTCCTCTGGTAAATGGAACTATACAGTAGGTGCAGAAGCGGTTGCAGCCTCTTTGGACAGTGACGTAGGCTACATAAGGATTTTCAAGGTAGCTGTCTATGAGGGGAAGGCGGTCTTCTTCGGGGATTTTTTCTTCAAGTATTTCAATTGTTCTTTCTTTTTTTGCTTTTTCAAGGAGTTGGGGTAGCTTAACGAAGTTGAAAGTTCCGAAGATTAGGTCAACGTGTTTAAATCTTAAAAGATGTTCTTTTTCCTTTTGTGGAACACACCCGGCAACGGCAATGATGGTTGATGGTTTTTCTTTTTTGAGTTTCTTCAGGTTTCCGATAAAGCTGTAAGCTTTGTTGTCCGGTTTTGCCCTAACGGAGCAGGTGTTGACGATTATTACATCTGCTTCTTCTGGTGATTCTGCCTTTTCATAACCCAAGTTTTTTAACATTCCCGCCATCTTTTCTGAATCGTTGACGTTCATCTGACAACCGAAAGTTTTTATGAAGAAACGCTTCATCTTTCCACCCTATCTACAGTAGCTACAAGGTTCTGGAATTGTTGCTCCTTTGGGGTAAACCATGATTTCCACTCTTCTGTTAAGTGCTCTGCCTTCTGGTGTGTTGTTCGGTGCTATGGGACATTTGGGTCCGCAGCCGAAAACTAAAATGCGGGTTGGGTTAACGCCGTTGAGAATAAGGAACTTTCTTACAGCTTCCGCTCTTTTTGTTGAAAGTTCAACGTTGTAGTTAAAGTTGCCGGTGCTGTCTGTGAAACCTGCAATGACTATTACGTTGTCTGGATTTTGCTTGAGAGTTTGGGCTATTTTTCTCAGAGTTTCTTTAGCTTCTGGTTTCAGCGTGTAGCTGTTGAAATCGAAGAGAACACTGTTTTTGAATATAACTCTTACTTTGTCCGGTTCTTTTACCACGGCAACGGGTTTTTCTTCACTGATGGGTGGTTTTGTGGGTTTAACTGCTGGATTCGTGTTATCTATGGGCTTAACGCCTACATCGTTTCCTAATTCTTCTGCTTGATGTTCTAAGATATAACCTATTGCGCCGCCTACTATTGCGCCTATGGCGGCACCTGTTAGAATTCTTTTGCCTTTGTGATGGGATGGTCCTGTTGCTGCACCCAAAGCACCGCCTACTACGGCACCGATGGCTGCACCTGCAGCAGTTTTATTTACCTTTTGTTGCTGATTTGTTCCTGTTGTTGCGCATCCTGCTGTAAGTGTTATTACTGTTAAAGTTAGGATTAAATTTTTCCACATTAGTTTCTCCTGAACATTTGGTTTTAATAAGAATTTAGTTTCATTTTGTTAGAATTTCCACGAAATCCTAAAGGGGGAGAGGTATGAACGTAAAAGATATGGCTAAAAGAGCAAAAGAGGTAAGCTATCAGCTTGTTGATATTTCTACGGAAGTAAAAAATAGGGTTTTGTTCAAAGCAGCTGAGTTGATAGAAAGAAACAGAGAGATTATAGAAAAGGAAAACAAGAAAGATTTGGTTGCAGGTGAGGAAAAGGGGCTTTCAAAAGCGATGCTTGATAGGTTACTGCTCAATGAAAAGAGGATAAAAGGAATGGTTCAGGTTCTTCACGACGTTGCTGCTTTAAACGACCCTGTAGGTGAAGTTATAAAGATGTGGAAGAGACCTAACGGTTTGAAAATAGGAAAGATGAGAGTTCCTTTAGGCGTTGTAGGAATTATTTACGAATCAAGACCTAACGTTACAGTTGAAGCTGCTTCCTTATGTATTAAAAGTTCCAATGCGGTTATTTTGAAGGGTGGCTCTGAAGCCATTAACTCAAACCGCGTTTTAGTAAATATTTTGAGGGAAGCAGCATCTTTGGAAGGTTTCCCTGAAGAGGCGATTCAGTTTATAGATACGACAGACAGGTCTGCTGTGAAAGAGATGCTCCAGCTTGATGAATACATAGATGTGATAATTCCAAGGGGTGGAGAGGGTTTAATTAGGTTTGTTGCTGAAAACGCCAGGATGCCCGTTATAAAGCACTACAAAGGCGTTTGTCACGTTTACGTTGATGAGTTTGCGGATTTAGAGAAAGCTTGGAAGATATGCTTTAACGCTAAGGTTCAGAGACCGGGCGTTTGTAACGCTATGGAGACGATGCTTGTTCACTCTGCAGTTGCAGAAGCGTTTTTGCCTAAAATGATAGAGATGTTTAGGGAAGCGGGCGTTGAGCTTAGGGGGTGTGAAAGAACGAGAGCTTTTGCACCAGATTACGTAAAGCCTGCAACGGAAGATGATTGGTATGCTGAATACCTTGACTTGATTTTGGCTGTTAAGGTTGTTGATTCTTTGGATGAAGCTATTGAACATATCAATACTTACGGTTCTCACCACAGTGATGCGATAGTTACAGAAAACTACACGAATGGAATGAAGTTTTTGAACAGGGTTGATTCAGCTGCTGTTTATATTAATGCTTCTACGAGATTTACGGACGGTAACGTTTTTGGGCTCGGTGCAGAAATGGGTATTTCTACCGATAAGGTTCACGTAAGAGGTCCTATGGGACTTGAAGACCTTACAATACCTAAATACATCATTTTCGGTGATGGGCAGGTAAGGGAGTAAAGTTGATTTCGAGTTCAACCTTCGGGACGTTGCTGTTTTGGTTTTTTATAGTTGTTACTGTTGCTTGGACTGTTGTGGCTGTGGGGGGGAGGATTTTTTCTTTCTTGAGAAGGAAGTAAGGGAATTGTAAAATTTGGTTGGCGCAGGTGAACGGGAAGTCCGGTGAAAGTCCGGCGCTGTCCCCGCAACCGTGAGCAGGAAAACAACAAGGGCTTTAGCCACTGGAAGGTTGGGTGAAGAGCCTGCCTTCTGGGAAGGTTAAAGCCTTTTAAGTCCTGCGAGCCGGGAGACCGGCCTGCGCTGAATCTGCTGCTTCCTGCGGGGGTTCAGGAAGCGGGAGGGTGAATGAGGGTTCTTTTTTTGTTTTTCTTTGTTTTCCTGTTTTTGGGGAATGCTTTTGCCTTTGAAAGGATTATCAGTCTTTCTCCTGCCCTTACGGAAATGGTTGTTTATGCCGGTGCTGAAAGTAAGTTGGTTGGCGTAACCGATTTTTGCACTTTAAACATTAAGGCAGAAAAAGTAGGCGGAATAGTTAATCCAAATGTTGAGAAGATTATTTCTCTCAAGCCGGATTTGATTCTTACTACGAACATGACTCCTTTAAGGATAAGGAAGATTTTGAGTAAGGTAGCAAAAGTTGTTGTTTTTCATCTTGTGAATTTGAAAGAGGTTGAAGATGCTGTTGAATATGTTGGAGATTTAGTTGGTTCTGACGGTAAGACACTGAGAAAGCGATTTGAGAGGGAGTTGGAAAGTTCTTTAAAGAGTGTTTCTTGCTTGAAAGGTAAGAAAGTTCTCGTTTTGGTTTCGTGTAGTCCTATTTACGTTGCTGGGGAGAGGAGTTATATAGGGGAAGCACTTTCTTTAGGTGGTTTGAAGGTAGTTCCAGAAAGTCTTTCGTTCGGTGCTGTTTCTGCCGAGTTTATAGTTCAAAATGGAGAAGTAGCTGTTCTTTCGTGTCATAGTGGAGAGAAGAGTTTGGAATTACTGCTAAAAAAGTTTGGTTTGAAGGTGTATAAAGTGCCGGGGGATTTTTTGCTTCATCCGTCGCCGAAGTTCCTTGAGGGTATTAGATACTTGGGGGAGAAGGTTTGCGGTTTAAAATAGTGCTTGTTTTTCTTCTGCTTTTAACGGCGGCTGTGTTCTATCTGTTTTTGTGTTGGAAGTTAAGTGATGGGAAGATTTTGGTATGGTTGAGACTTCCGGAAGCGCTTGTTGCTTTTTCTTTTGGCGGAATTTTGGGGGTTACTGGTGTAGTTTACCAGGGAGTTTTGAAAAATCCCCTCGCCTCCCCCTACATCTTAGGCGTTTCTGCAGGGGCAGCGTTCGGCGCAACTGTGGCAGCTTTCTTTTCCTTTCCAGTTGTTTTCGGTTCTGTTTTGGGCAGTTTGGCTTCGGTATTTCTTCTGGTTTTGTTCTCGGCTGTTTATAGGACGTCTACCGAAATACTCCTTTTCGGCGTTGGTATGAACGCTTTTTTGTCTTCTCTTATACTCTTTCTCTATGCCGTTATGCCTTCTTCCACGGTTCAGGATGCTCTCTTCTTTACGTTAGGATTTATTTCTCCTCAGCCTTTAAAGTTTTCTGCTTTACTGTTTCTACTTTCTTTACTTGCCCTTTTTATTCTTTTTCCTTTTGGAAAATGGGTAGATGCGCTTTCTTTGGGGGAATTGGGGCTTCTTTCTGGCGTGAGGTTTGAAAGGGAAGGAATCATTCTTTTGGTTTTGTCGGCGCTTTTTGTTTCTCTTTTTGTGGGAGTCGTTGGCATTGTTGGATTTGTTGGTATTGTTGTTCCTCACATAGGAAGGCTTTTGGGTTTCAGGGTTTCTAACTACCTGATGCCCGTTTCGTTTTTGATTGGCGGAGTGCTCCTTTTATTTTCTCAGTTTCTGGCAAGGACGTTGGTGTATCCAACAGTGCTTCCCGTTGGGGCGGTTACTGCTATTGTAGGCGTTCCGCTGTTTCTTTACGTTTTGTGGAGGGAGGGGCGTGCTTGAAGTAGGCGTTGTGAAAGCGGGAATTGTCAGAGACGTTGAATTTACGCTTTCTCCGGGAACGGTTTTAGGAGTAGCCGGAAAGAACGGAAGCGGTAAGACTACTCTTTTGAAGTTTATTGCAGGTGTTTTTGAAGGGGAAGGGCAGATAAAGTGGAAGGGGAAAGACCTAAGGAAATTATCGTTTAAAGAGCGGATGAAGGTGGTTAATGCAGTTCCTCAAAACTTTGAACCAAACCTTTTTTATAGCGTTTACGAGGTTGTTGAATCTTCTTCGCCGATTCCTTTGAGAAGAAAGGAGATAGATGAAGCCCTTGAAGAAATTGGGCTTTGTGGATTTGGGAGGAGGATTTTTGCAAAGTTAAGTGGAGGAGAAAAGGTAAGAGTTCTCATTGCGCGGCTTTTGGCTATAAACCCGGAGATTGTTCTTTTTGATGAACCTTCTGCCTTTCTTGACCCGGACGTTGCCGTAGTTGTTGCGGGGATTTTGAGGGAACTGAAAAACAACGGGAAGGTTGTGATTGTTGCTTCTCACGATATGTCATTTCTGCTTGACAATTGCGACCTTTTTTTGGGGTTGAAAGGTGGGAGGGAGGTTTTTTGGGGGGGGAGGGGGGATTTTTTGCAGGCGCTTCAGTTAATTTACGACGTTCCCTTAAAAGTTGCCAAAGTGGATGAAGAAGTTTTTATAAAACCAAACTACAGGAGGTAGAGAGAGGATGAAAAAACTGCTTTTAGCTGCAACAATTTTTGCAGCAGCAAACGCTTACGCGCAAGCGCCAGAGATTCAAATTACAGCGACAAGAGTGGCTGTGCCCGTTGACCACGTAGGCGATGACGTTGATATCATCACTAAAGAGCAGATTAAAAAGTATGGGTTTACCAGTGTTGCAGATGTTTTGAAATACGTTGCTGGAGTTACAGAGAGTTCCAACGGCGGATTCGGACAGACGACAAGCGTTTACATGTTGGGGCTTCCCAGCAAGCATATCTTAGTTTTGATTGATGAAGTTCCCGTTTACGACCCATCAAATCCTGAAGGCTATACAAATTTTGAGTGGCTTGACCTTTCAAACGTTGAAAGGATAGAAGTTTTAAAAGGACCTCAGGGGGCTCTTTACGGTTCTGAAGCCATTGCAGGCGTTATCAATATCATTACTAAAAAGCCGGAAAAAAACGAATTTAAAGTGGGATTTGAAGGCGGTAAATATAAAACGTTTAAAGAGAATATTTATTCTGGCTTAAAGTTAAAAGACGGATTCCTTTCTCTCTCGTTCGAAAATTTCAAGACGAACGGTTTTAGCGCTACCAATAAAAAATCCCCCTACTACGAATCAGACAACGACGGCTTTAGGTATAAAACAGGATGGCTATCTTGGGGGTATAAGCCCGTAAATTGGCTTAACTTAAGTGGAAATTTGAAGGTAAAAGGGGGAAGCGTAGATTTTGATTCTACTCCTACTCTTAATGCGAAAACCAATTACGATAACTTATTCGCAAATTTCAAAGCCGATGCTACTTTAACCGACAAGTTAGCTTTTACAATGGTTTTTGGTCATAACAAAGATAATAGAGATACTCCTTGGGGCATTTATAGAGGGATAGTGCGTTATTTCTCCCTCCAGCCAATCTATTACGTAACTGATTCGCTCTTTGTAACGGGAGGAGTGAACTACAGACAGGAAAAAGCTCTCTTTTCCGGCGCCGCTCGTGCTCATTTAAGGTCTGTTTTTGCTGAGTTTCACGGCAGTTTCGGCGGGGTTTCTGTAACCGGAGCTGTGAGGAGGGATTTCCACAGTGAATATGGAGATAAAACTACTTACAAGTTTTCGGCAGGTTATCTCTTTAGGGATATCGGCACAAAAATCAGAGGGCAGTATGGAACCGGTTTTAGAGCACCTTCACTTTATCAACTTTATGGTCCGTTCGTCGGTAATTCCGATTTAAAAGCCGAAACCAGTGAAGGATGGAACGTGGGAATTGACCAGAAGCTTCCTTACCTTAACGGAACGTTTTCTTTGACCTATTTTAAGAATCACGTTTGGAATATGATAGATATGCCTTGGTGGCAGGGTGTTTACCAATATAAAAACTACAATAAAGCGATTACCGAAGGAGTAGAACTTGGAATGAAAGTTGAAGTATTGAAAGGATTGTCTTTATACGGCAGTTACACCCATTTAAGAGCGAAAGATTTCAATCCAACTACGGGAAGCTGGGAGGAATTAGCCAGAAGACCAAAATTTAACTACACTTTGGGAGTTGACGGTAAAGTCGGGAAAGTAGAAGCTTCTTTGTGGACGCTTCACTACTCCGATAGAGAAGATTCAAACGGTAAAACTTTGGGCGGATTTACAACGTTGAATGCGCTTATTTCCTATAAACTCAACGAGAAAGTTAAACTGCATATTAAAGGACTTAACCTAACCGACAAGGATTACGAGTTGGCTTACGGTTACAATACTTTGGGCAGGTCGTTGTTTGCCGGAGTGGATGTTTCGTTCTAACTCTGCTAAAATGAACTGCTGTAATTAATTTGAGGAGGTGGTTGGATGATTTTATCTTTCGGTGAGATACAGGAGGAGCACGAAATTGTTAACATCGCTTATGCTTTTTCTCAGCAGAAGCAGAAAAACTGGTTCAACGGAGAGTTGCCTATTGACCCTGTTATGCAGGTTGTTGCAATGCTTGAAGAGCAGGCAAACAGATTAAAAGCTGACGGAGTTAAAAATATAAAGATACAGATTCTTCAGGGTAAAGATAACGACGGAGATGATGTTATCAACGTTTGGGGAATGGGAACAATCATAAAGCTTAAGAGCAAAGAAGATAAAAAAGAAATTTCCGATGCCAACTAAAAATCCCCCCTCCCCCCGCGGGGGGACTAACCTTAAAATAACCGTTACAGGCACGCCGGGAACCGGTAAAACGACCGTTTCAAAAATACTTTCCCGCAAGCTCAACCTTCCTTTGTTTGAACTTTCAAAAGTAATTAAAGAGAAAAAGCTCTACACCTGTTACGATGAAAAGAGAGATTCCTACGTTGTTGACGTGGATGCTCTGAAGAAATTTTTTGAAGGGAAAGAATCTTTTATAGCCGAAGGAGTTGTGGCTCATTACATACCTTCAGACGTTTTAGTTATCCTTCGCCTTAAACCTGAAGAAGTAAAGAAGCGACTGAAGATGAGAGGGTATCCCGAAGAAAAAGTGGCAGAAAATGTGGAGTCAGAAAAGTTGGCAGTTATAGCTACGGAAGCGTTTAATTCTCCACCTTCTCCGAAAATCCTTCACATTGATACTACCGATAGAACACCAGAAGAGGTTGCCGAGCTTATATTAGAGGGAATAAAAGGAAAGGAGATATTTGACGACGTTGACTGGCTGGAAGACGAGATTATTGGCTCTAAAGGTTCTGATATCTACTGAAAGAGAAAAATTCAAACGCTTTAAGCCATTCCTTGACAAGCATACTAAAAACTTGCCTCCCCTTGATAGGGCTTTCGTAAGAGAAATTGCCTCTGGGACAGTCAGATTCTTAAAGCTTCTTGACTTTTCTATTGAAAAAGCCACCGGCAAAAACCTTATGAAACAAAAAATCCCCACCCGCAACGCCTTGCGCCTTGCTGCTTATCAACTGTTTTTCACTGGCATTCCCCCTTACGCTGCAGTTAACGAAACTGTTGAAGCCTTTAAAAGAATTGCCGGTAGAAGGGCAGCAGGTTTTGTTAATGCCGTTTCAAAAAAACTGATAGATTTTGACTACAAAAGCGCCGTTAACGAGATAAAAGACCCGATTGAAAGACTTGCCGTTTTCCACTCTTTTGAAAATTGGATGGTTAAAAGGTGGCACAGCTTCTACGGACAGAACCTTGAACCTTTACTTGAGAGCTTAAACGAAGTTGCACCTCTCTACCTTCGCGTTAATACACTCAAAGTAGGTGTAAATGATTTTCTAAAACTCCTTGAAAGTGAAGGTTTTGACTTTGAACAGCATCCATTCTTGGAGGAAATGGTTAGAATAAAAGGCAGAATTGCAGTTGAAGAGCTACCAGGATATGAAAGTGGTTTCTTCTACATACAGGACCCTGCCTCTTACCTTGCAGCGTATCTGCTTGAGCCAAAACCCGGCGAAAAAATATTGGACGTGGGTGCTGCTCCGGGAGGGAAAACAACGGCTATAGCTGCTCTTGCTAAAAACAGGGCAGAAATTTATGCCGTTGACATTAGTAGAAGCAGAATGGAGCTTTTAGAAGAAAACTGCAGAAAACTCGGTGTTAAAAACGTTAAACCTGTTATTACTGACATTTCAGAGGATAAAGCTTTTATTGAAGAACATAAAAGAACTTTTGACAGAATACTCATTGATGCTCCGTGCAGCGCAACGGGCGTTATCAGGCGACATCCCGAAGGTAAGTGGAACAAGAGTCTATCCTTGATTAAAGCAAACGCTTCCATTCAGAGAGAGCTAATAAGGTCGGCGGTTAAACTTTTAAAACCCGGCGGCGTTTTACTCTTCAGCGTTTGTTCTTTGGAGAGGGAAGAAGGAGAATCTCATCTAACGTTTTTTAAAAAACTCAAGCTGAAACCTCAACCATTTGATGAGGTTAAAAGATTTCTCCATCCTGACGATAACGTTTTACGGGTTTTTCCTTATAGGAATGGGATGGATGGATTTTTCTATACCCGCTGGAATGTATAATTATTTTACCATTGAGAGAGGGAGGAGAAAATGTCAGAACTGGATAGACTTGAGCTTAACCGGGAAGTAATGTTAAGGCTCATAAAAGGTTTGATAGAGGGAGAAGAACTTGAAAAGATTGCTCAGATAATAAGTCTTGACCCTAACCTTTCTGCAAGGCTTTTAAAATTCATTAACTCTCCCTTTTTCGGTTTGAGGAAAGAGATAAAGTCTATCGTTCAAACGGTTGCGTATCTTGGTTATAAAAACCTTAAGGATTACATATTTGTTCTGCTTACTTCTTCCTTTTTGAAAAATAAGAGTCGCGAAGAGATGAAAAACACTATAAAGTATGCTTACCTTTTGAGGGAATTGGCGGAGAAACTTCTTCCCGAGCATACAGATGAGGCTTATATGGTGGGGATTTTAGCACCGGTAAAGGAAGAAATTGGGGAAGAAATAAAGGAAGTCCTTGAGAAAGCGGGCGTTTCGGAATATGTAATAAATGGTTTACTGGATGATAATAGTAAATTAGGGAAGATTAGGAACGTAGGGAGAAAGTTAATGGAGCTTTGCGATGATTTAACTTCTGGAAAGAACGTTAATGTTCCAGAGGAATTTTCTGTATTTACAAAGGAAGAATTGGTGGAGATATGCCTCTCAGCCGAAAATAAAGCACAGGATATACTTTCTACCCTTTAATGAGAAATCTCAGGAGAACTGTTGCATAGGAGCCGGGAGGGAGGGAAAACTGTAATTTAACGTGTCTTTTCGTCTTTTCCAAAATGCGGAAAGATTTGGGCTTTACGATTGCTTTTCTTAAGCCGTCTGTCATTACAACCATCCCGGCTGTTTCTTTATCAAACCAATCTTCCTTTACGCCGTATCTCTTGAAAACCTTTTTTATTGCTTTCTTTAGCTTTGGGTCTTCAGGTTTATAAACGTGACCGGTGTAGGGTATTTCTAATTTCTCCAAATGTTTGAGGTCGTGAACTTTTAGGTAATAAGAGAGTTTCCAGTTATTTATGAATGGGATTCTTACAAATGGATATTTCATTTCAACGTATTCCCTTAACGTTTCGTTCCACAAAAAGCTTTGGAATGCGAAGTTGAACATCAGTCTAACGTTTTTAGGGAGTATCCTAAACGCTTTTTCAGCGGGCAGTCCTCTCATTAATCCCCTTATTAGGTCCTTTTCATACTCTTCAAGGGCAGGTGAAAGAGTTTTGTATAGTTTTTTCCAGTCGCCCCAGTAGTCAACGGTGGATTTTCCAAAAAAGTAACTTCTCAGAGCGCCGTCAAAGTCTCCCCTTAAAATGTATCTTAAAACAAAGTCATCTCTACTCTTTACGCTTCCAAATCTCTGTTCACCGAAATAATTCGGAAAGCCGTAAAATTTAACGACTTCAAGGTTTCTATAAAACTTTTCTCTCAAATTTTTCTCAAAGTTTCTTACAGTTATCGTGAATCTATTTCCCTTTAAATCTCCTAAATTCAACTTCCTGTTTACTTTTCCTAAAATTTCAACGCAAAAACCTGTTTCTTTCCCTACGTTAGCAGTTTCCTTTCTTACCCATCTATTGTTCTTTATTCCAAAGCAGCAGTTTTCAACTGTGTAAGAGTCTGGAATTGTTAAATACTGGGTTGTAACTGCAAATTTATCCTTTAGTCCTGCAAAGCCTATCTCTTTTAGGGGAATCTTTAAAAATCGGGATAAAACTCTTACGGCTTCTAAGGTGGATGTGTTGGATTTGTGAAGTTTCAATAAGTAGAAACTGCCGTTTTCTTTCGGTTCTAAAACGGGTAGTTCTTCTACTATGAAATCTTCCGGTTTTTGCTTTATTTTTGTGTATAACTTAGCCATAGTTTTCTACCACAAACTGTGCTGCTTTTAGAAAGTTGTCAAAAGGGTAACTTCCCACTTTTAAACTACACTTCATTCCAGCGTTAAAGCCAAATTCAACGTCAGAATCTTTGTCTCCTATCATTACACTATTTTTAAGGTCTATATCTAAATCTTTAGCCGCTTTTAGGGCAAGCTCTATTTTTGGCTTGCGGCAGTTACAATTATCGTCCGGCTTATGCGGGCAAAAGTAGAAAGCATCTATTTGGACGTTAAACGGTTTTAATAGTTCTTGTAATTTATTGTTTACCGCCCAGAAATCTTTTTCTTCAAAATATCCTCTGCCGATTCCGGATTGGTTGCTTACTACGATTAGCAGGTATCCGTTATCTTTCAGTAGTTTTAAACCTTCGCTGACGCCTTCAAGTAGAAATACCTTCTCCGGTTCGTGTATGTATCCCGGGTCATAAATAAGGGTATTATCTCTGTCTAAAAATGCAGCTTTTTTCATTTTGCTCTGTCCGTGCAGTTGGTTATATCGCTGTCTATCGGGCAGAATCCTGAAAGTGAATTTTCTTCGGTTGTGCTGTTTTCTTCTTTTTCCTCCTCGTTCCTTCTAAAAAGGAAATTTTCTATGTTTTTATCACCTATCACAATAATTTTTTGTGCTTTTTCGTTAACTACTAAAACAGGAACTTCCTTTATGTTCAAGCTTTTCAAAAATGAAATACACTCTTGAGCGTTTACTTTTTTGAAATCTATTCCTTTTTCTTCGGCTTTTTTCATGACTTTTTCGCAGTGGGGACATCCTTCTTTGTAAATTATTGTATAAGTAGCATTAAAACTTACGTTGCTTGCTCCTACAGGTTTGAGCATAAACATCACAAAAAGAACGCTGGCAAAGGATAGAAATCCGGTAAGGACAAAAGTCCTTTTCATGCTTCTTATGAGAGTTAGAATTACGAACGTGAAAAATACGGTAATGCAGAAAATACATATGGTTTTTACTCTAAAAAGTTGATAACCTACAAAAACGCCTTCTGCACTTAAAGCTGTTATGAGCAGTGCATCTATAAGTTTTTGACACGTTTTATTTCTGCAGAATGACAAAAGAAAAAGTAACAGAAAAACAGATAATCCTGTAAAAACTATTATTGCATCAGAAAAGCGAACGCTTTCGGCAACTATTCTGCATCCTTCCGTTGAACAGATGCTTTTGTGAAAAAGATTTGAAACAAACTCTAAGCTCGTAAGGATTATTCCAAAAAGTGATATTATTCTAAATAGACTTCCTTGATTTTTCATTGAAAACTCCTCCCGAAGCTTGGAGGTTGTTAGGTGGTTTTAAATCCCAATTCTTCTAAACTTTGCGTATCTGTCTTCTCTTAATTCTTTCCCGGAGAATTTCATCAGTTCGTCAAGGTGCTTCTTCACGTAAGTTTTAAAGTTTTTAAACGTTGTGTTCCAATCTCTATGTGCGCCTTCTAACGGTTCGGGAATGATTTCATCAATTACTCCCAACTCAAGTAAATCTTTAGCCGTTAGTTTCAGCGCTTTAGCCGCTTCTTTAACTTTATCCTGCGATTGCCACAAAATAGCCGCACAACCTTCAGGTGAAATAACGGAGTAAATGGCATTTTCAAACATCAAAAGCCTATTAGCAACGCTTATAGCTAAAGCTCCTCCGGAACCGCCTTCCCCTATTACCACACTTACTACAGGAACGGTTAACTTTGCCATTTCGTAAAGGTTTCTTGCTATAGCTTCCGATTGTCCCTTCTCTTCTGCTTCTATTCCGGGAAAAGCACCCGGTGTATCAACAAGGGTGATTATCGGTTTTCCAACCTTTTCAGCTAATTTCATAACTCTTAAGGCTTTTCTGTAATCTTCAGGAACGGGCATTCCGAAATTTCTTGCTATTTTTTCTTTTGTGTCTCTACCTTTTTCCTGCGCTATCACGCAGACAGGGGTTCCTTCAAACTTTGCAAACCCTGCAATTATTGCTTTTCCATCTCCGCAGTGTCTATCTCCATGAAGCTCAACGAAATCTTTGAATGTAGCTCTTATAAAATCAATAGAATGTGGTCTATCCGGATGTCTTGCTATTTGAACTCTATCCCAGGCTTCAAGGTTTTCGTAGAACTCTTTTATCTTCTTCTGAAACTTCTTTTCTATCTCCTCAATAACTGCTGGTTCAAACTTTTCCATAGACTTCAGTTCCTCAATCTTTCTTCTTAATCTATCCACCTGTTTTTCAAATTCAAACAATGCACTCATCTTTCAACCTCAAGCAACACTTATTCTTTCTCTCGGTAGAATCTTCCCTAATTCGCTAAACACCTGTGTTTCAATAGGTAGCGAAAATTCAGGATGTAGTTGCAATTTTACAAAACAATCTCTCAGTTTCATTTCTAAAACTACCGGTTTTCCGTTCGGGCTGGAAAGTCTTTCCAGCGTTTTTTTCAGTTCCTCAAGGAAATTGTCCGTAAGTTCCTCATCGGTTAGTTTAAGAACAACTTGGTTAACCTTTTCAAATACTTGTCTATTTAAGGGTTCAACACTTTTTGCTATTACCGATTTGCTTTCTTCTTCCTCTCTTACGGTTCCTTCAATTACAACTACGTTTCCTTCCGTTAAGAGTTCCATTGTTTCTTTAAATACATTGGGAAATACTAAAACGTTTACCGTTCCATCCATATCTGAGAGTTCAACATTTGCCCAAAGCTCTCCCCTTTGTGTTCTTCGTGTTTTTACTTCTGTGATAGCTCCAACCAGTCTAACTTCCTGGTCGTCTTCCCATTCTTCTTTTTCGGCTGTTGAGTTGAATCCAAACTTTATGAAGTCTTTGTATTCAAGGAGAGGGTGCCCTGACAGGTAAAAGCCTATGGATTGTCTTTCGTATTCAAGTTTTATTCTTTCGGGCCACTCTTCAATTTCAGGAATTTCTTTGTTTACAACGGACACTTCATCTCCGAACAAGCTCATAAGCCCTTTGCTTTTGGATTTTTGTATGCTCTGAGCGGCAGACATGGCTTTATCTAAAACTTCTAAGTTGGCGGCTCTGCTTATTCCCGTTGAGTCAAAAGCGCCGGCTTTTATTAGGGATTCTATTACCTTTCTATTTACGATTCTAAGGTCTACTTTTTCGCAGAAATCGTAAATGTCTTTGAATGTGCCTTCTCTTTCTCTTACCTCTACGATATGTTGTGCTGCTTTTTCTCCCACGCCCTTTATACCGGCAAGTCCAAACCTTATTCCTTCTCCTTCAATGGAAAATACAGCGTTGCTTTTGTTTACGTCCGGCGGATAGACAGGAATGCCGTTTTCTCTGCAGTCTTTCATTAGCTTTACGATTTCATCAGTTTTGTCGTAGTCAATAGACATCATTACAGTCATTAACTCTTTTGGATAGTGCGCTTTCAAGTAAGCTGTAACGTAGGCTAAAAATCCGTAAGCTGCAGAGTGAGATTTGTTAAATCCGTATTCGGCGAACTTGGCTATATCGTCAAATAGTTTCTCTATTTTGTCTCTTGGGTATCCCCTTTCGACGGCTCTTGTGATGAAAATGTTTCGTTGTTCTTCCATAATCTCTTTTTTCTTCTTACCCATAGCGCGGCGGAGAAGGTCAGCTTCTCCCAAAGAGTATCCTGCTAAGATGTTGGCAATCTGCATTATTTGCTCTTGATAGATGAAAAGTCCGTAAGTTTCTTTTAAAACCGGTTCGAGTTCTGGGAATATGTAGTCAACTTCTTCTTCTCCGTGTTTACGTTTTATGTAACTTTCTGCCATTCCGGAGTTTAGGGGACCGGGGCGGTAAAGAGCAACTAAAGCGATTATGTCTTCAAAAACTGACGGCTTAAGGCGTTTCATTAGATTTCTCATGCCGCGAGATTCAAGCTGGAACACTCCTACGGTGTTTCCTTCCTGAAGCAGTTTGAACGTTTTTTCATCGTCTAAAGGTAGTTTTGTGGGTTCTATCTTTACTCCGTGCCTTTTTTCGATTAGCTTAATGGTTTTATCTATGATGGTTAGTGTTTTTAGCCCTAAAAAGTCCATTTTTAAGAGACCTAAAGCTTCAATCTGCCCCATGTCAAACTGGGTGGTAACGTCTCCGTCCTTGCTTCTTGCTAACGGAATGAAATCTGTAAGCGTTTCGGGGGCTATAACAACGCCAGCTGCGTGAACTCCCGTTTGTCTGGCGAGTCCTTGAAGCCTTTTGGCAATTTCTATTAATTTCTTTATAGTTTCATCTTTTTCTGCCAACTCTTTTATTTCCGGTGCTTTTTCTACTGCCTCTTCAACAGACTTTGCGTCGGAAGGGATAAGTTTTGCGAACTTATCTACCTCTTTTGCGGGCATTCCTAAAACCCTTCCGACGTCTCTGACGACCATTTTTGTTTTCATGGTGCCGAAGGTGATTATCTGGCACACTTTATCTTCGCCGTATTTATCTCTAACGTATTGAATTACCCTGTCCCTTCCTTCCTGGCAGATGTCAACGTCGATATCGGGCATTGTTACCCTTTCAGGGTTTAGGAATCTTTCAAAAAGCAGGTTAAACCTTATCGGGTCGATGTCTGTTATTCCTATAGCGTAGGCGACCAAAGAGCCTGCTGCTGAACCTCTACCTGGTCCCACGGGAATGCCGTTTTTCTTTGCCCAGTTGATAAAGTCCCAAACGATAAGGAAGTAGCCGGGAAATCCCATGTCGGAGATGATTTTTAGCTCGTGTTCTAACCTTTCGTAGTATTTCCTCTTTGTTTCGCCGTCCTTTATTCCCTGTTCTTTGAACCTCCTTTCAAGCCCTTTTTGGGCGAGTTCTCTAAGGAAACTTTCGTATGTGTAGCCTTCTGGGACTGTGTATTTAGGCAGTAGGTAGCCTGAAGACTCAAATGTCGGTAGTGTATCTTCTACTTTTTCGGCTATTTTGAGTGTGTTATAAACGGCGTGTGGAATTTCTGAGAATACTTTTAGCATCTCTTCGGCGCTTTTGAAGTAAAACTCTTTTGTTGGAAAGCGCATTCTTTTTTCGTCTGAAAGTTTCTTTCCTGTTTGAAGGCAAAGGAGAACGTCGTGGGCTTCCCAGTCGTCGCGATTCAAGTAGTGGGCGTCGTTGGTTGCAACTAATTCAATGTCTAATTCTTTTGATAGTTGGGTTAGGAATTTATTTGCTTTTTCTTGGTCTCTTAAACCGTGGTATTGAACTTCAAGGTAGAAGTCGTCTCCAAAAACTTCTTTATACCACCTGGCTGCTTTTTTTGCTTCTTCTTCTTTTCCCTGCAGATAAAGTAGGGGTATTTCTCCCTGAACACAGGCAGAGAGGGCTATCAACCCTTCGCTGTATTTTTCTAAAACCTCTTTATCAATACGCGGTTTGTAGTAAAAACCTTCCAAGAAAGCTATGGAAGAGAGTTTCATGAGGTTTTTTAAACCAGTATCGTTTTTGGCTAAAAGCACCAGGTGGTAGCTTCCTTTCTCTCCTTCATTCCCTTTCTTTTTGTCAAACCTTGAACCTTTTGCTATGTAGAATTCTTCTCCAATTATGGGTTTGATTCCTTTGCTTTTGCAGGTTTTGTAGAGTTCGTATGAGGCGAACATGTTGCCGTGGTCTGTAACTGCCACTGCAGGCATGCCGTATTCAATAGCTTTATCCACTAACTCGTTTATTTTGATTGCTCCATCGAGAATGGAGTATTGGGAGTGAAGGTGAAGGTGGACAAAATCGCCTTTGTTTGCCATTTGGGGCTCCTTATCAGGAATTTCCTTTTAAGGAAAGATACGAAAAATCCCCCCCTCCTGCAAACCAACCAAGCTACCTTAACTGCGATTTAAATTTCTGTGTTCTTGAAAGTTTCCAAGATTTTTTCCATTAAAGAGTAATATTCTTTCAATTTCGGAAGGATTAAATCAACCAGTTCTCTCCTATAAACGTGAGATAGGTAATTTCTGCTATCAAGCATTTCAATGGCTGACTCATACTCTTCGTAAGTTAAGTAGTTTAATTGAAAAAGCGTTTTAATAACCCGTTTAGGAGAAGCTACATCTATCCCTTCTTTATCTCTCAAAAATTCTTTTGCTGTTTTCCAGAATAGTTCAAAACACATCTCAAACTTTTGAATCTGTCCGCTTTCTATAACATCTCTTATTTCTTGTGGAAAATCTGACAAATTTATTTTTAATGCTTTAGAAAAATCTCTTAATGCCTTCTCAAATTCCTCAAGTTTTCTTACAGCCATCGGATTCCTTCCTTTTTAATAATTTCCTTCATTTCTTCTGGTAGCAGGTCAAAATTCAAAATATCCGCTTCAAAAGGAACTATACTTTCTTCAAGTTTATCTTCTAACTGCCACCTGAACTTTCTAAATTCTTTTTCAGAAAGACCGGAAACAGCTATATCCACATCCGAATGGCGTTTAAAATCCCCCCTTGCTCTTGACCCAAATAGATAGACTTTGCAGCATTTTCCCTTTAGGAGAGAAACAACCAATTCTTTAAACTTCTCAAGAAAGTCTTCTTCTTTTTTATAGTCTATCTGTTTATTAACTTTTAATACCAACGAATACCTCTTAGATAAGTTTGGCGAAACAATAAAATAAATGATATAAAAATCCCCCGAGACTCTCCAACCAACCCAACTTACCATTACTAATATTAATCCCTGAATTTTGATTCACTCTTCTTTATATATTGCAGATTACTCTTAACAAATTCTTAACAAAATTTGCCCGTTAAAGTGGTAAATTTATCCTGTAAAATTTTTCTACAAATTTTCGGAGTGCAGTTGTGAAGAATTCAAAACTGCTCGATTGGACGTTTGAGAAAGTATCTTTTGCTTCTGCATTATTACTCTTAATTGTTCTTTTCGCGTTGTTTGTGGTTCTCTACAAAGAATCATCTCTATCCATTCACACCTTTGGTATCTGGAAGTTTATTACCTCAAAGGTCTGGAATCCTCCGCTTGAAAAGTTTGGTGGTGCGCCTGCTATTTTTGGAACGATAGTAAGCACGATAATTTCAATATTTATCGCCGTTCCCGTTGCCATAGGAATAGCAATATTCCTTACAGAAGTTGCTCCTCCTTTCCTAAAAACTCCTGTTGGCGTTGCAATAGAACTTTTAGCAGCTATTCCTTCCATCATTTACGGTATGTGGGGACTTTTCTACTTTGCTCCTTTTATGAGAGATAAACTGCAACCGGTCATTCATGCAACTTTAGGTAAACTCCCTGTTATAGGAGAGTGGTTCTCCGGCTACACTCCGGGTATAGGGCTTTTAACGGCTTCTATCGTTCTTTCGATAATGATTCTTCCCTTTACTGCTGCCATTTCAAGGGATTCCTTCAATATGGTGCCCGATATTTTAAAAGAGTCAGCTTACGCTTTAGGAGCAACTAAATGGGACGTAATGAAAGACGTAGTTATACCTTACGCAAAAATGGGCGTTATAGGCGGTATTATCCTTTCTTTGGGTAGGGCTTTGGGTGAAACGATGGCTGTCACATTTGTTATGGGCAACCAGCCTGTAATTCCCCAATCTCTGTTAGAACCTGCTACTTCTATTACCGTTACCCTTGCCAACGAATTTACAGAAGCCGATACAGACCTTTACCTTTCAAGTCTTTTCTATCTTGCGCTGATACTTTTTGCTCTGAGTTTTGTCGTAATAGTTATCGGCAAATTCCTCTTTTTGAAAAAAGTAGAGAGGTAACCTGTGGATGCTTTTAAAAGAAGGAAGTTAGCTAATGCGGTAGTTCTCCTGCTTTCTACTGCGGCAGCTCTTTTTGGAATAATGTGGTTGTTTTGGATACTGGGAGTTCTTCTTTACAAAGGATTCTCTACGCTGTCGCTGGAAGTTTTTTTAGGGAATCCTCCATCGCCCGGAGATAATACGGGAGGTCTCAAGCATGCAATAGTGGGACAAACGTTAATCGTTCTTACTGCTACGATAATTGGCGTCCCGCTTGGTATATTGGCTGGCACTTACCTTTCCGAATACGGCAAGAATAGTAAGTTGGCAAACTTTATAAGGGATATGTCTGATGTAATGATGAGCGTTCCTTCCATAGTTGTGGGAACGTTTATATATGCTATTTTGGTTAAGCCGGTAGGGCACTTCATGGGATTTGCCGGTGCTCTGTCTCTTGCCGTTATGATGATACCCATAATACTTAGAACCACCGACGATATGCTTAGAATGGTGCCTCCTGAGTTAAGAGAAGCGGCTTATGCTCTTGGAGCAACGAAGTTTAAAGTTATAAAGGATGTTGTTTACCGTTCGGCAATAACCGGCATTTTAACCGGTGTCATTCTCGCCGTAGCAAGGATAGGTGGAGAAACAGCTCCCCTTCTCTTTACATCGTTTAACAACAACTTCTTTACTCTTGATATGACTCAGCCTATGGCATCCCTTACGGTTACCATGTATGATTATGCTATGAGTCCTTACGAATACTGGCAGAAGCTTGCTTGGGCAGCGGCTATAATTCTCACCTTTGGCGTTTTGGGAGCAAATATACTGGGAAGAATTATGACGCAGTGGAAGTTCAAAAAGTAAGGAGGAGTAATGGCTTACATTATAGAGCACGGTTTAGCTCCTAAGATAACAGTTGAAAATCTTAACTTTTACTACGGCGATAAGCACGTTTTGAAAAATATTTCTTTTAAAATACCCGAAAATAAAATAACGGCACTTATAGGACCTTCCGGTTGCGGTAAAACTACGCTGTTGAGATGTTTTAACCGTATGCATGACCTTTATCCCGGTAACAGGTATGAAGGGAAAATAATTCTTGATGGAGAGAATATTTTAGAGCCGAAGTATGACCTTATTAAGTTAAGGACCCGCGTTGGAATGGTGTTTCAAAAGCCGACTGCTTTTCCTATGTCTATTTTTGACAACGTTGCTTACGGTTTGAGGCTTAAGGGTATAAAGAACAAAAGTGAACTTGAAGATAGAGTAGAAAAAGCTCTAAAGGATGCTGCTCTTTGGGATGAAGTGAAGGATAGGCTTAATGCTCCTGCTTCTGGGCTTTCTGGAGGGCAGCAGCAGAGACTTTGCATAGCCAGGGCAATAGCAGTTGAACCGGAAGTTTTGCTTTTTGACGAACCCACATCTGCTCTTGACCCGATTTCTACTGCGAAAATAGAAGAGTTGGTTGTTAGCTTTAGGGGTAAGTTGACCATAGTGATTGTAACCCACAATATGCAACAAGCTGCCAGGGTTTCGGATTTTACTGCATTTATGTATTTGGGGGAATTGATAGAGTTTAACAAAACAGAAGAGATGTTTATTAAACCGAAGGAGAAGTTGACAGAGGATTACCTCACTGGAAGGTTTGGTTAATACCCTCTTTTTCCTTCATAAATAATTCTCTATATTCCGCTTTCGAAATTTGATATACTTATCTGAAAGATTTCGTTTACAGAATCTTTACAAATTGTTTACATTTTGTTTACAATATAAACCAGTTCTGTAGCGGAGAGAGGGTATGCTTTACGATTTTGTAGTATTTGTAGTTGTTATTACAATTGTTGCTCTTTTGATTTGGCTTATGTCTGTAGCGATAGCTCCCAAGAATCCGCATCCTGTTAAAGAAGATACCTACGAGTGTGGTTTGCCGGCTCCTGAACCTATCATTTCCAGCGTTAATTTTCAGTATTACTTCTACGCCATAATATTTATAGCTATGGATATAACCGGAGTTTTCTTCGTTCTTTACACTATAGGTGCCGGTAATCCTGCCTACGGTTGGGTTTTCGTTCTATTTGCTCTTCTTTTAATGGTTCCCCTTTCTTACGTAATGCTTGGAGGAAAATTGGAATGATTTTGAAGTTTTTTGACTGGAGTAGGGCTAACTCTCCGTGGGGTGTTCACTTTTGTAGTGGTTGCTGTTCTTTGGAAGTTTTGGCTCTTATGTCTCCCCGTTTTGACTGGGAGAGATATGGATTTGTAATGGTGCCAAGCCCAAGGCAGGCAGATTTTTTAATAGTTACAGGACTCGTTTCTAAAAAAGTTTTGCCCGTTCTTTTGAGGGTTTATCAACAGATGCCTGAGCCGAGATACGTTTTAGGTATGGGTGCGTGTGCAGGTGGCGGCGGTCCCTACTGGGATTCCGATTTTGTTGCTGTTGATGTTTCTCAATACATACCTTTTGACGTTTTTGTGCCTGGTTGTCCGCCCAACCCGGAGGCGACGCTCGAAGGATTTTTAAGGTTGAAAGAGATAATTAAGAAAGATAAAGCTAACGCTGCGAAGAAGCATCCTAACAGGATGGAAGAGATAAGCTATTAAGGGGAAGGTTGATGCTGGAGGAGATAAGGAAAATAGTTGAAGAGGAGTTTGAGCTTCAAGCGGAGAGTTTTGATACTAACGTTCTTTTAATTAGGTGTAGTAGAGGGAAATTGAAAAAGCTTATGAATACGTTGAAATCGCAAGGGTTTAATTATCCGCATACTATCTCGGTAGTTGATTATACTCCTAAAGGTAAGGGTTTTGAGGTTAATTACATATTGGAAAACTTGGTTTTTAAGAAGATGGTTGTTGTAAGAGTGGAACTTTCTGAAGATGATTTGTCGATTCCTACCGTTAGCGATGTATTTCCTGCTTTCCAGCCTCATGAAAGGGAATGCTGGGAGATGTTTGGAATTAACTTTGTGGGTAATCCAAGACTTGAGGTAATGCTTTTACCGGAATGGGCAGAGGGCTTGTTCCCGTTGAGGAAGTCTTACGACTTTAAAAAGCACAGAAAACCCTCTAAGGAGAAAAAATAATGAATCAAATGGGTTACTCCTTTACGATAGAGAGCAGGAAGGAAGTAAGCGGTGAAGACCTTGGGTTGTTAAAGGAGAAGATTCTTCAACTTAACTGGGGTGTTCAGCATCCTGCTTCTGGTCCTATGAGGTTGAAGGTATGGATTGATGGGGATGTTGTTGTAAAGGTTGACCCCGATATAGGTTACGTGTTGAGGCTTTTGGAAAAGTTAGTTGAGTATAGAACATGGATAAATGCCATTGTAAACGTTGAAAGAGCTTGCTTTATGGATGATTTTGGCACCATGGTTGGTTATTCTATTGCGGCTGAGAAGATAGCTGGAGTTGAAGTTCCTAAGAAGGCTGATTACGTGAGAGTTATCCTTGCAGAAGGCGGCAGGATAGTTAGCCACTTGATAGGGCTTGGAAGTTTTGTTGGTGTTATGGGTGTTCATACTGCTATGCAGTGGGCTTTGATAGCGAGGGAGAAATTTTTAGATGCGTTTGAGACTCTTTCTGGACAGAGGATAGCTACCTCTTCTATTGTTCCCGGAGGTGTGAGATACGAGCCTACCGGAAAGTTTGTAGAGAAGATGGTAGAAGCTGTGGATTTTCTGGAGAAGGAGTTTATACCCAGATATGAAGAAGCTTTTATTGATAATCCTACTTTGAAGCTTAGAAGTGTAGGTGTTGGAGTTGTCACTAAGGAGAAAGCTGTAGAGCTTGGAATGGCTGGTCCTCCTTTAAGAGCTTCAGGGGTTGAATCCGATATTAGAAAGGATTATCCGTATGCTGCTTACGGCGATTTCAAGTTTAAAGTGGTAACCAAAAGTGAAGGGGATTGTTACGCAAGGTATTTGGTTTTGTGGGAAGAGATACAGGAATCGGCAAAGATTATCAGGCAGGCAATAGAAGGACTTCCTGAAGGTGATTATAGAGTGAAGTTTCCCGTTAAGTTACCGCCCGGAGAAGCTTACGTTAACGTAGAGTGGGCAAGGGGAGCTTTCGGATTTCATCTGGTTAGTGACGGTGGCACAGGTCCTTACAGATTGAGGATGAGGGCTCCTTCTTTCTGCAATTTGTGGGCTATACCGGAGATTATGAAAGGTGTTAAACTGGCTGATGTTCCCGTTATTTTCTCTTCCCTTTATATGTGCCACGGTGATATAGACAGATAGGAGGAAGTATGGAAGCGTGGATAAAAGCGTTATTTTTCCCGGGATTTTTCTTCCTGCTGATTACGTTCTTGATGGTTTTTTACCTGGAAAGGAAAGTGCTGGCGAGCGTTCATTTGAGGATAGGTCCTTTTTATGTGGGGAAGTGGGGGATTTTGCAGACAACTGCTGATGTTTTTAAGCTCTTTCAGAAAGAGTTTGTTATACAGAGAAGGGCTAATAAGCTTTTATACTCATTGATACCGTTTGTTGCTTTTGTAATGGTGTCGATTCTTTTAACTTTTATTCCCTTTTCCAAAAATCTTTACGTAGTCAGCACCAGCTTTGATTTGCTGATTTTCTTGGCAATTATTACAAGTATGCCCCCTATATTTTTCTACGCTGGTTGGGCTTCTAAAAGTAAGTATTCCTTCATAGGCGGGTTAAGGGTTGTTAACCAGATGATTTCTGGAGAAATACCTTTATGGCTTTCAGCTCTTTCTGCTGCTATTTTTTACGGGACGTTGAATCACGTATCGATGGTGGAGAGAAGTTCTTTCTGGTCTTTTATATTTCTTATTCCTGCCTTTTTCATCTTTATGACAGCGGCGCTTATCGTTACCGATAGACCTCCCTTTGACATACCCGAAGCAGAGCAAGAAGTGGTTTACGGTTTTATGACAGAATTCGGAGGTTTCAACTACGCCATTCTTTCGGTTGCGAAGTTGATAGAAGTGTTTGCTCTGTTTAGCCTTGCAACTGTTTTGTTCCTTGGTGGATTTAAAGGTCCGTTCTTGCCGGGAGTTGTATGGTTCCTTTTAAAAGTTGCAGCTCTTTACCTTTTTGCTTTTATACTTAGAGCTTCTACGCCTCGTATAAGGATGGACCAGTTGCTTGGTTTTTGCTGGAAGGTTTTGACGCCGTTGGCACTTTTAAACCTTGTTTTTGTAATTCTTCTGAAGATGTTCCTTTTCTAAAAGGAGAGAGGAATGAATGAAGTAAAAGAGTTGGCTTTATTGCCTTTTAGAGTTTTTCAGAAAGTCGTGAAAGTGTCAAAATCTATGTTTGAAAGGAAAGCAACGGAGATTTGGTGGGACAGAGGTATAAAAAGGGACCTGCACTTTAGAGGTAAGCACGTAATAAAAGCAGAGCTGTGTATAGGTTGTTCTTTGTGTGCAAGGTCTTGCCCGGTTAACTGTATAGAAATGGTTCCAACTGGCGTGAAAAAGCCAAGAGCTGTTCCGAAGGTAAGAGCAAGTGAATGCATTTTTTGCGGTCTTTGTGAGGATGCTTGTCCGGTGAAACCGCAGAAGGCTATTCAACTTACGGATAATTACAGTATGCTGATTGAACCTGGCACGTGGGAAAAACTGAATGGCTACGTGTTTGAACCCGAAAACCTTGAAGCTGCGATAGAGAAAGCGAAAAAGATGGAAGAGTTGATAGAGAAGAAAAAACAGGAAGCTTTGAAGAAGAAACAACAGCAGGAGAAGAAGGATGATGGGCAGTAACGTTTACTTTTGGATTATATATGCTGTAATAGTAGTTTCAGCCATTGTTGCTCTTGAAGCCACTTCGCTTTTATGGGCTGCTATTTCCTTTGTTATTCTCCTTTCAGAGATAGCTATCGTTTATTTTGGTTTGGGTATGCCCGTTTTGGGAGGCGTTCAACTTGCCGTATACGCTGGTGGAGTGACGATACTCGTTCTGTTTGCCATAATGCTGGTAGGTGAAAGTTATAAGAAACCTTCTGGTAAGGCGGTTACTGCTATTGTTTTGAGTTTGTTGATAGTGTTGATAGGTGTAGGCGTTTCCTTCCTTAGCGCTTTAGATACTTTCCCCTATAAAGTTTACTCTACCGAGTTTCTGGGAACGATATTCGTTAGATACTACTCAATTTTTACCATTGTCCTTGGATTTATAGTGGCAGCAATGCTTTATCTCGGTAACGCTATTATTGGTAAGAAGAGGGAGGCAAAATAAGATGCTTTTAGCTGCTGATGTTCATTACTACTTGTTCCTTTCCTTCTCTTTGTTTGCCGTTGGGGTTTATGGTTTGCTGTCCCGCAAGTCGGTAATAAGGATGCTCTTTTCTGTAGAAATGATTATTAACGCTGCGAATATAAACTTTGTTATTTTTTCAGCTCAGAGAAATGTTCACGGGGAAATATTTGCTTTCTTTACCATAGGTCTTGCTGCTTTAGAGGCAGCGATTGGTCTTGCTATTGTGATTGTATTTTACAAGCGTTTTGGTGAAGTTATCCCATCCAAAATAAGAAATTTGAGGTGGTAGGATGGTAGAGCTTGCATATTTGAACATTGCAATTTTTTTCATTGGAAGTATTCTCGCGTTTTTGGTCGGTAGGTTTACGGAAAGGTGGAATTCTTTTTGGGTTGCAGTGCTGACAGGATTGATAGGTTTCACTATTTCCTGCTACATAGCTGTTAACATGGGAGAGCGTCCTATAGTTCACCAATTTGAGTGGTTTAGATTCGGACATTTTTCTGTTCCTTTCGGTATTTTCGTTGACCATTTGTCCATTGTTATAGCCCTTATAGCTACGGGTATTGGATTTTTAGACATCATTTTCTCGAAAGGTTATATGGAGGACGACGAATCTCCTCACAGGTATTACTTTGAAAAACTGTTCTTTATCGGTTCTATGGTGGGATTGGTTTTTGTTAGCAATTTAGTCGGGCTTTACATATTCTGGGAAGGTGTTGGTCTTTGTTCTTATCTCCTTATAGGTTATTGGTATTGGAAGAAGAGTGCTGCAGAAGCTGCACTGAAAGCCTTTGTAATGACAAGGTTTGGTGATGTGTTTATGCTTGCCGGTATTTTGGTTGCGTGGGTATTTTTGGGAACTATTAACTTTCAAGATTTGAACGCTCTTGCCGTTATAGGAGCTTTTAGCGTTAAGTTGGGATTGATAATAAGCGTTTTGATATTTATAGGTGCAATAGGAAAATCCGCCCAATTCCCCCTCTTTCCGTGGCTTTTAGATGCCATGGAAGGTCCTACAACGGTTTCTGCTCTCATTCACGCTGCAACAATGGTTAACGCCGGTGTTTACTTAGTTGCGAGGATGTTCCCGTTCTTCGAAT
>JAMOPR010000291.1 GCA_027064485.1 Desulfurobacteriaceae bacterium
AACGGGACGTTTAAGGGGGCTGCAGAATGAGGGTTGTGAAAAACAATTGCAAACGGAGCGTGGCAAACTTTACCGTAACAACATCCTGCCATGGTGCAACCTATTCTTCCAAATCCTAAACCTATAGAAAGGGCAATTGAGGTGATGTCTGCAAACTTCCATACAGGGATTTTTCTCTTTTTTATGAAGTATATCGCTGCTATTGCGCCGAATACTACGCCGCCATACCAGACAAAACCTCCCTGCCAGAAAAAGAAAATCCTATACCAGGGATTTAAGTATTGGGGATTGTAGAGGAAAAAGAAAATCCTCGCCCCCACCATTCCTGCTATTACGCTCCAAAAGGCTGTGTCTGCTACGTCCTTTGTGTTTAGCCCCTCTCTTTCTGCTAACTTCATCAAAACCAAGGAGCCGAAGAAAATACCTAAAGCGACCATTACGCCGTAGGTATAAATGGTGATAGGTCCGATTTTGAAAAGAATTGGATGCATCTATTCCTCCAGGATGAGAGATATTACTCTGTCTTTTGTCAGGAGAAGGATAGCAAAATAGAGAAGTGCGGAGATGATTATCACAGACGTTATGGTTAATAGATGAACTGTAAAGCCATTGAAACCAAAGTATATTTTGCTTCCTATTAAAGATGTAACTGCTATCGGTAGAGAAAGGAGCGTGTATCTTAATGGAAGTTTCCAGAAATCATTCTTTTCATCGTAGTTTTTGAACTTGTAGAGAAGAGCAAATACGTTAAGTGCGGAAGTAAGGGACGTTCCTAATGCCAGTCCCATAACACCCAGGTGGAATCCGAAGCAGAGAATTAGGTTTATTAGCAGATTGAAAATAAGCGTGTAGGCTGAAATTTTGACGGGAAGTTTGTATTCGTTTAGGGAGTAGAAGGCGTTGGTGAGGATTTTTTCTGCTGAAAAGAAAAACAAACCCAAAGAGTAACCTATTAGAACCTTGTAAGTTTCGTTGAGTGCTTCTTCTGAAAACGCACCGTGATTGAAAACTATGTCTATTATAGGTTTCCCGAAGAAGATTAATCCGACAGCAGCCGGAATAACAATTGCCGAACAAAACGTTATCCCTGCTTTTAAATCTCTATTAAACTCTTTTCTGCTATTTTTTTTTGAGAGTCTCGGTAGAAGAACCTGAGAAAGTCCTATGGCGAACATTCCTAAAGGAAGTTGAACGAATCTGTTGGCGTAGTAAAGGTAAGAAATTGCTCCAACTTTTAAAAAAGAGGCTAAAATGGTATCTATAAGCATGGAAACCTGCCTTACGGCAAAGCCGAAGATACCGGGTATTACGTTTTTTAGCGTCTTTTTCACATCTTCAGATATTGAAAATAAAGGTTTTGGTATTGCTTTTAACTTTTTTAAGAATATCAGTTGAAGGGTTAACTGGAGAATTCCTCCTGCTACTACACCAACAGCGAGCGCTTCTACTCCCATTTTTCCTGAAAGGAAAAGTGCAGAGATAATTATCGCCAAGTTAAACAGAACCGTTGAGAATGCAGGTGCGAAAAAATGCTCAAATCCGTTCAAAATTCCGCCGAAAAAGGCAACTAAGCTAACCATTAAGATGTATGGAAACATTTCTCTTAGTAGTTTTATGGCTTCTAAATAGCTTGTTCCCTTAAGTCCGGGGGCGACGAGCTTTATTACGTAGGGGGCTAAAAGTTCTCCTATAAGGAGAGTTAAGCTTAAAGAAAAAAGTAGGACTGTCAAAAATTCCCCTGCAAACTTTAATGCTTCTCTTTTTGAAGCTTTTAACTTTTTGGCAAAAGCCGGAGTGAATGCAGAACTGAAAGCTCCTTCTGCAAAAATTCTTCTAAGTAAATTGGGAATTCTGAATGCAACGAAGAACGCATCTGTTGTTGAGGAAGCGCCGAACGAAGAGGCTATGATTACATCTCTTAAAAGACCGAATACCCTGCTTGCAAATATAGACCCGGAAACTACAATGGATGAGCGGAAAATGCTCTTTGACATTCGGCTCTCCGCTTTTATTTTTGCTTCTCAAAAGAGTTAAAATCTATCAAAATTTTTTGGAGCGGTAAATGAAGGTTTGCATAATAGGTGCTGGTGTAGTTGGAACTTATCTGGCGAAAAAGCTTTCTAAGGAAAATCACGAAATTGCCATTGTGGACACCGATGCTTCTAAGTTAGAGCAGCTTTCGTATAGTTACGACATTTTGGCTGTGAATTGTAATGCTTTAAACGTTAACTGCTTGAAGGAAGTAGAAAATTTTGACCTTTTTGTTGTCGTAACAGAAAGTGATGAGAAAAACATTTCTATAGCTACTTTGCTGAAAGCGTTGTTTAAGAAAGACAAGATAATAGTGAGGGTGAGCAATAAGGCTTTTTCCTCTCCTCCCGTTAGAGAGCTTTTAGGTTGTGATACGGTTAACATACTTTCAGAGACAGTTCAAAACGTTCTTTATCAGATTAAGTTTCCGTTTGCTAAGAGCGTTGCAAAGTTAGAAAAGGAAGGAATTGTTATAGTTACTTACGGTGTAAAGGTTGAGGATAGTATATGCGGTAAGCAGATAGCAGAGCTAAAGGAGATTAGAGAAAAGATAGACTTTACAATCGTTGCTATAGAAAGAGAGGGGAAGATTATAATTCCCAAAGGAGATAGCTACATATATCCCGGAGATAAGATTTACGTTGCTGTAAGAGAAGAGGATGTAGAAAGACTTTTTAGAAGTTTAGGAGTATTCTATGAACCTGTTAAGTTGGTTTTCGTTTTTGGTTTTTCCAAATTTACCGAAGAACTTCTTTCAAAACTTTCCGATTTCAGTAGTTTGCGCGTTAAATTCATATCTCCCGACAGGGAAGTGTGTGAAAGGATTTCTGGGGAATTTCCAAATATTTCCGTTTTTCACGGCGAGCTTACCGATATGGAGCTTTTAAAACAGGAAAACATAAAGAACGCAGACCTCTGTATTGCTATGACGGAAGATGAGGAAACAAATATACTAACTTGTATTCTCTCTAAAAGGCTTGGTTGTAAGAGAGCCTCTTCTCTTATAATGCATCCTGAATATGAAAAGTTGATTGAGTCTATAGGTATTGATGTTCCGCTTGTTCCAAGAAAGCTTTTGGCTTCTAAAGTTTATACCCGCTTAAGTTCGAAGAGTATTTTGGAATTTTTGGAAATTTCAGAAAATCTTGATGTTGTAGAAGTTGTTGTTCCTGACAACATTGCCGGTAAAAGAGTTTCTGAAGTAGGTAAAGAATTGTGCGGTTTGGTTGTGGCAGTTAAAAGGGAGAATGGAACAGAGATTGTGAAAGGAAACACCGTTCTGCACAGTGGAGATACCATTATCTGCGTGGAGAGAAGAGAATGAACTTTAAGTTGATATTTAGGAATGTATCTTTCCTTCTTTTTATACTTTCCCTTTCTTTTCTATTGCCCGCTTTTTATTCTCTTTGGGTTGGTGATGGGCTGTTTATGGATTATGTCTATCCGATAGTCCTTTCTTTTTCTGTTTTTCTGATTGGGATTCAGTTTGAGAATAAGGAGCCTGAGATAAGGGAAGCTATTCTTACGGTAGTTCTTGTATGGTTCCTCTTTCCTGCTCTGTCTGCTTTTTTCTACGTGAAAACAGGAGCTATACCGAATTTTTTTGATGCCTATTTCGAGTCAGTTTCCGGTTTTACGACTACCGGAGCTTCTATTTTGACGAATGTTGAAGCGTTGCCTAAGAGTGTTCTGCTGTGGCGTTCTACAACGCATTGGATAGGTGGAATTGGTTTTGTCGTTTTTTCTCTTTCACTTTTGCCTGCAATTGGGACGGGCGGAGCTCAGCTTATGAGATTTGAAGCCTCTAAAGCTGTAGAAGAGAAAATTTTGCCAAAGGTTAAAGAAGTTGCAAGGGCGATTTTAATCGTTTATTTGGTGCTTACCTTGAGTGAAATAGTGTTACTTAAGATTGCAGGTATGTCTTTATATGAAGCTGTAAACCATACGTTTGCGACGGTGGCGACGGGGGGATTTTCCACCAAAAATGCAAGCGTTGGAGCTTTTCATTCTTTTGCCGTTGAAATGATAATAGCTGTTTTTATGCTGTTGGGAGCTACAAATCTATCTCTCTACTATAAGGCTTTTAGAAAGAGAAGTTTAAAAGAGTTTTTTGGTTATTACGAAGTTAAGTCGTTGTTAGCCATAACTTTTCTTGCTACTGCTTTTTCAACCTTGCTTCTTCTGTTTGACCATGTATACCATAACCCTATTACAGCGTTTAGATATGCGTTTTTTCAAGTATCAACAGCGATTTCTACAACAGGCTTTTCCTCTACCAATTATACCAATTGGCCCCCAGCAATTTTGGCACTAATAATGATTCTTTCCCTTATAGGTGCCTGTGCCGGTTCAACGGCAGGCGGTATTAAGCAATTTAGGTTTTTGGTTATGCTGAAAACTATTTATCAAGAGTTGAAGAAAACGGCTCATCCGAGACTCGTTTATAGGATTACCTTGGGAGATAAGAGCCTTGATTTTACAATCATTAACACTATATGGGCGTTTATTTCCATATACTTTATGCTAACTATCGTTTTTGGTTTCATTATCACCCTTTCTGGTTATGACTTGGTAACTTCTTTTTCAGCTTCCATTGCTTGTATAACGAGTTTGGGTCCCGGTCTTGCAAAGGTTGGTCCTGCCGGGAATTTTAGTTTCTTCCCTTGGTTTGATAAATTCTTGCTGTCTGTAGAAATGATTTTAGGAAGGTTGGAAGTTCTCACCGTTATGGCTGTTTTCTTGCCTTCTTTCTGGGAAAGATAGGTTAATATCTTCGATTTAACTCCCAGTTCCAAGCGGTGCGAACTATGTATTCAAGGTCATCATGCTTCGGTTTCCAGTTTAAAGTTTTCTTTATTTTTTCTGAATTTGCCACCAATATGGGTGGGTCACCGGGGCGTCTTTCCGCTTCCTCAACTTTAAAATCGATGCCTGTGATTTTTCTACAGGTATCGATTACTTCCTTTACTGAGTATCCGTGTCCGTAACCGCAGTTAAAAACATTGCTTTCTGCATCATCCATTAAATACTGCAGTGAAAGATAGTGAGCTTCAGCTAAATCTGTGACGTGGATGTAATCTCTTATACACGTTCCATCTGGTGTTGGATAATCTGTCCCAAATATTTTTATGGATTTCCTTTCTCCTTTTGCAGCTTTTAAAACAAGTGGAATTAGGTGGGTTTCTGGATTGTGGCTTTCTCCTATAAGTCCCGATTCGTCGGCTCCTGCTGCGTTAAAGTAGCGGAGTGAAACGTATTTTAAGCCGTAAGCTTGGCTAAACTCTTTTAACATTCTTTCAACTACAGCCTTTGAAGAGCCGTAAGGATTTATTGGGTTTATAGATTCTGAT
>JAMOPR010000292.1 GCA_027064485.1 Desulfurobacteriaceae bacterium
CGATGAATATTTGACCATTAGAAGTATTGAATTGAAAAGTTCAGGAGTTCCTAGTCAACCTATGATATATACTGGAAATTCTGGAGTTTCTCAAGTAGTGGCTGTAGGATTGGTGAGTTCCTCTACAGGAGAACTGGAGAAAGTTTTCTTGAATCCATCTGCTTTTATCAAGAATATAGATATTTTGTTGTGGCGGAGGAAAAGGTAATTGAAGACAGCTTTTTCTTTGGTAGAGTTGTTGGTTGTTATTGTTATTGTAAGTTTGTTGACTATTATATCCGTTCCAAATTTTCTAAGGTGGCAAGAGAAAGCGCGTTTAAATAGTTTTGTTCGTAATTTGTCATCTGTTGTTGGAATGATTAGGGACTATTCAAGGTATTCGGGGGAAAGGGTTATTTTGGCTATAACCACTTCGTTTCCTCGAGATGGATGGCTGAACGGAGAAAAGGATGTGATTTATTTGGCTTTTGTCGATAAAAATAAAAGTGGGATTTTTGATAGTAACGATAGCGTTTTGTCTGTTGGTTCAGCTTCTGGTATAGAGGTAGTTAAAAATACTGTGGGGCATAGCTGTTTTAATGGGACAGCTAAATGTTTAATTTTTTTTCCGGTAGGATTACCTATGATAGGTGCTGTTCCTGGAGAGATAGAATTTAAGGGTAAAGGGGGAAGCGTTTGCACTATGACTTTTAGAAGTGTGACCGGTATTGTAGAGGTTAAATGCGAATGAGGGGGGGATTTTCTTTAATTGAGGTTTTGGTGGCGGCTATTATTCTAATGATAATGTTATTGGGTCTTTTACCTCTGTATGTTGTGAATATACGATTAAATGAGTCTGTTCAGAAGAAACAAATTGGGGAGAAAATACTTGAGGATAAAGCTTCACAAATTAGAGGGTTTAAGGTAGAGAACTTAACAAAAAGTTTTCTTGAATCTATAGGGTATACCGAGACACAGCCTTCAGGTTATTTGCACGTTTCTGAGAATTGTCCTTTGGGATACGATTATAGGTTGTTTCAGGGGTATGAAGTTACTAAAACTTTTGGGAATATGGTTCGCAAATATAAATATACTTTGAAATTGTGTGTTGATGATGATTATTTAAAACCTTATTTGAAGAGAGCTTACCTCGTTGTTTACTGGTTGGATGGAAAAAGAAAAAAACATTTGAGTGTAGAGGTTTTTGTGGGAGAAAAATAGTGAGAAAAGGATTAACCCTTGTAGAGCTTTTAGTTTCTGTAGTTATGTTTTTAATTATTATTGCTGCAGTGTATTCTTTTTTTATTAGCTTTTTGAATCAGCAGACTTTTCAAAGGAAGAAAGCGGAAGCTCTTAAGGAGACAAGAATAGCCTTTAGAGTGTTAGAGGATGATATTAGACATGCAGGTTTTGGTTTTCCTAAGTCTTCTCCTTGTAAAGATAAAGGATTGTGTTTGTTTTTTGTGGAGGATAATTGTGATTATCACAACGAGCAGTTTTGTAAGACAGGAACAGATAGATTTTTCGTGGCTGATGGTTGGAAGATTATTAAAGATTTTACATTAGATGGATATCCTGACGGTAATATTACTAATATTGATTATGAGCTTTTAGCATCATCCAAATTTTCTGCCAAAGTTTTGTATTATTCTGATGGGGATGATTTTATTGTGGTTGATAGGTTGGATATTGATAATAAAACGGATGTTGTTAATCATAAGGCTGACGATATAGTTGCGAAGAAAGGTATTATCGTATGTGGTAGGACAAATAATGGAGGTAGAGTCGGGCAGGAAGGAAGAAGAATAGAAAAAATAATTTCTGTTTCTTCAGGATGGGAGTTGAAATTTCATTCCCTGGAAAACCCTTTAGATTACAAGAACGATTGTTCAGGAGATAGAGGTATTGTTTTACCAGCTAATGTTTGGTATGTAAGAGAAAAAGATGGTCATTATTGGCTATATAGGAACGAAAGTCCAGTTTTGCAGGATGTGGAGGATTTTCAAATACATGTTGGATATGATTTCGACGGTGATGGAGTAGTTGAGGATAGCGAGTGGATTAATGCTGGTTCATTGCCAGATGATGCTTCTTATACAAAGCTAAAATTCTTTTGGTTTGAAATAAAAAAAGTTTTTTACTGGAAAGGAAAAAAATATCAAGTAGATAATACTTTAAGGGTAGAAGCTTTCCATTAAGTCTTGATTATTTCCGTTTTTATATAATCCCTTAAAACTTCGGGTATGACTACACTTCCATCAGCTTGCTGATACTGTTCCAGTATAGCTATTACAGTTCTTCCTACTGCCAGCCCGGAGCCGTTCAATGTGTGAACTAACCTTGTTTTTCCTTCTTTATCTCTAAATCTGATTTTTGCTCTCCTTGCCTGGAAATCTTCACAGTTTGAGCACGAAGAAATTTCTCTGTATCTATTTTGAGAAGGTATCCATACTTCTATGTCGTAAGTTTTAGCAGCAGAAAATCCTAAATCACCTGTGCAGAGTTCAACTACGCGGTAATGTAATCCTAATAACTGAAGAACTTTTTCCGCTTCGTTTACTAACTTTTCTAATTCTTCGTAAGATTTTTCTGGATGGACAATTTTTACTAATTCAACTTTATTAAACTGGTGAAGTCTCATTATTCCGCGAACGTCTCTACCGTGTGCACCGGCTTCTTTTCTAAAGCAAGGTGTGTAAGCTGTGTAGTAAATGGGTAAATCCTTTTCATTCAAAATTTCCCCAGCGTGGATATTGGTGAGTGGAACCTCCGCAGTAGGGATAAGCCATAAATCTTCATCTTTTATCTTATATAAGTCTTCTTCAAACTTTGGTAACTGTCCTGTTCCTGTCATCGTTTTTGTGTTTACCAAAAATGGTGGAATTATTTCTGTGTATCCGTGCTCTTCTGTATGTAAATCCAGCATAAAGTTAATTAAAGCTCTTTCTAACTTTGCTCCCCACTTTTTGTAGATTACAAACCTTGAACCTGCAAGCTTTGTTGCCCTTTCAAAATCCAGAATATCTAAAGCTTTAGCAATGTCCCAGTGAGGAATAGGTTCAAAATCAAATTTAGGTTTTTCTCCCCAATATCTAATTACTACGTTATCTTCCTCGTCTTCGCCGACGGGAACACTTGGGTGTGGAGGATTAGGTATGGAAAGTATGAGTTTTTCAAATTTCTTTTCAATCTCTGCTAAATTTTTCTCAAGTTCTACAATTCTATCGGAGATTGATTCAACTTCAGCTTTTAAATTTAAGGTTTCTTCCCTTTTTCCTTCTTTAAAAAGCTTTCCTATTTCTTTTGATAGGTTGTTCCTTTTTGCCCTTAGGTTTTCTAACTCGGTTATTAGAGTTCTTCTTTCTTTATCTACGGATAAAAGTTCGTCTACCATATCTGCGAAAATCTTATCCTTTCTGGAAAGTAGCTCTTTAAACTTTTCCGGTTCTTTTCTCAGGGCTTTTATGTCAATCATTCTTCTTCCTCCTCCTGCACTTTTGAAACTGAAACTACAACGTCATCATCTGATAGTTTTTGGATTCTTACACCTCGCGTATGTCTTCCGTAAACCGGTATATCTTCGCTGTTGACTCTTATTAGCTTTCCTTTTTTGGAGACGAGTATTACCGGTTCTCCGTCTTTTAACGTTATCGCATCGGCAATTTTACCTGTTTTCTCTGATAGCTTAGCTGCTATGAGTCCTTTACCTCCCCTTCTTTGTATTGGAAATTCAGACAGTTTAACTCTTTTACCGTAACCTTTTTCCATTACTATTAGTAGGTAAACATCATCAGGATGGATAACAGTTGCAGCGACAGTTTTATCATTTTCGCCGTCTAACAATATCCCTCTCACTCCTCTTGCACTTCTGCCCATTTGTCGAACGTCTGGAACGTGAAATCTTATGCCTCTTCCTTCTTTTGATACTAAAAGAATGTTATCTTTTTCATCTACCAATCCTACATATATTAGTTTATCTCCAGGTTCAAGATTGATGGCATTTATACCTGTTGAGCGAGGGTTAGAAAATTCGCTCAGGGGTGTTCTTTTAACGTATCCCTTTTGAGTTACGAAGAAAACATCTTTATTTAAATTAAAGTCTTTTATCGGGATTATTCTTGATACGATTTCGCTGCCGGACATTCCAGGTAGGAAATTTCTTATGGATTGACCCCTTCCTGCTCTTTCTGTTTTGGGAATCTCATAAGCTTTAAGCCAGTAGACTTTACCTTGATTTGTGAATATCAGTAAGTAATCTTTAGAAAAAGCGGTTATTACGTCTTTTACAAAGTCTTCTTTCCTTGTTTTTACGCTTCTTACGCCTGTTCCGCTCCTTCCTTGTGTTCTGTAAGTTTTGGCAGAAGTTCTTGCCACAAAACCTTTATGTGTTAAGAAAATGATAACTTCTTCATTTTCTATCATGGATTCTATATCGATTTCAGCTTCTTTTGATACTATTTTCGTTCTTCTTTGGTCACCGTAAGTTTCTATTATTTCGTCCATATCTTGCTTTATCAGTCTTTTTTGTTCTTCTTCGTTTTCCATTACAAACCTGTAGTATTCTGCATCTTTCTTTAAAGACTGGTATTCATTTTCTATCTTTTCTCTTTCAAGTCCTGTGAGCCTTTGGAGTTTCATTTCAAGGATGGCTTTACTTTGCTTTTCTGTCAGCCCGAACTTTTCTTCCAATTTTTGTTGAGCGGCAGCAGGACTTTCTGCCTTTTTGATTGTTTCAACTACGTTGTCTATGTTTTCAAGTGCTATTTTTAATCCTTCTAATATGTGGAGTTTTGCTTCTGCTTTTCTCAAGAGGAATGCAGTTCTTCTCAGAATGACTTCTTTGCGGAACTTTATAAATTCCTCAAGATACTTTTTAAGGTTTAGTAGCTTAGGTTCGCCGTTGACTAAGGCTATCATATTGAAATTAAAATTGCTTTGTAGCGGTGTGAATTTGTAAAGCTTGTTTAGAACAACTTCCGGTGTAGCATCTCTTTTGAGTTCTATTACAATTCTTATTCCTTCTCTGTCTGATTCATCTCTGATATCGCTGATACCGTCTATTTTCTTGTCTTTTACTAAATCAGCTATTTTTTTGATAAGGTCTGCTTTGTTTACTTGATAGGGCAGTTCTGTTATGACTATTGCTGTTTTTTTTCTGACTTCCTCTATTTTGTGTTTTGCCCTTATGGTAACGCTTCCGCGTCCTGTTTTGTAGATTTTAGTAAGCTCTTCTGGATTTATGATTTCTGCACCTGTTGGGAAGTCTGGTCCTTTAATGAATTGCATAAGTTCTTCAACGGTAGCATTTTCTCTATCTACAAGGTATTTAATGGCTTCGCATACTTCTTTTATGTTGTGAGGAGGAATGTTT
>JAMOPR010000293.1 GCA_027064485.1 Desulfurobacteriaceae bacterium
CAGACGGAAGGTTTATTGAACCTCCCCAGAATTTAACCCACTCAACAAACCTTTCGTAAGCTCTTCCGGAAAGTATTATATCTTTCGCTAATTCTTTACCTCTCTCAAAAGTTCCAAGTTCAGTCAACTGATATAAGCTCCCGCAGAGGGAAGTAACAATCTCTAAAAGGTCTGGGGGGATTTCACCTGAGAGAGCTGAGAGAGTTTCCTTAACCTCCAAAGCGTTACCTGCGTATTCGCCTAAAGGTTGAGACATTTCCGTTATAAGAGCAGCTGCCTTTTTTCCGTAGAGTTTAGAAACGTTTACAAGCCCTTGAGCTAACTTTTCTGCATCTTGCAACGTTTTCATGAAAGCACCAGTTCCGACCTTGACGTCAAATACTATTGATTCTGTATTTATCGCAAGTTTTTTACTCAGGATACTTGCCACTATTAAAGGGATACTTTCAACAGTAGCCGTTGCATCTCTTAAAGCGTAAATCTTTTTATCTGCCGGTGCCACGTTTTCTGTCTGGGTGGATATTGAAAAGCCAAAGCGTTTAACCGATTCCTCAATTTCTTTCGGAGTAAGCTCCACCTTCATTCCTGTGCTTTCTAATTTATCAGCCGTTCCGCCTGTAAAGCCTAAAGCTCTGCCCGAAAGCATAGCTACATTTAATCCCATCTCTGCCAAAACTGGAGAAAGAACAAGAGAAACTTTATCGCCTATTCCTCCCGTGCTGTGCTTATCTACCAAAGGTAAATCAACAGGTATGGTTATTCTCTCTCCACTCTCAAGCATACTCCTTGTAAGGGCAAGAGTTTCTTCATCATTCAAACCTTGAAAGTAGATAGCCATTAAAAGGGCAGACATTTGATAAGAAGGAATCCTACCCAAGGTAAATTCTCTAACTACCCAGTTAATCTCTTCCGATGAAAGCTTCTTTCCGTCTCTTTTTTTCTTTATAAGTTCCTTAAAAATCACGCTACCGCCAGCATTACGTTAATTACAGCGTCAACAAGGGGAACCAAAATCCAGTCTAATATCGGACTTATAACCAGTATTATAAGGATAATAAAACCGTAAGGCTCTATTTGCTTATAAGTAAGGTAAAGTTTTGGAGGCAAGAAAGCTTCAAGGATTTTCGAACCGTCAAGAGGCGGAACGGGAAGCAAGTTAAAAACACCAAAAGCAACGTTAATGAAAACGTTATATTTAAGCATTAGATACAAAGGCTGCGCGATTTGGAGGGGCAAAGAAGAAAAGGGCAAATATTTAATCAGTAAAATACTCAAAAATGCGCTTATAAAGTTGGCAAACGGTCCTGCAAAGGCTACTAAAACCTCACCCCACTTCCTTCCTAACTTCCTAAAATTATTGGGATTTATCATAACAGGCTTTGCCCAACCAAAGTGGGCAAGAATTAAAGCAACAAAGCCCAATATATCAATGTGAACAAAAGGATTGAGAGTCAACCTTCCTGTAATTTTGGGCGTAGGGTCACCCAATTTATAAGCAACGTAACCGTGAGCAAACTCGTGAACTGTAATAGCCCAAAGAATTGCTGGTAGAGATATTAAAAAAGACATCAACCATTCTTGCAACAGCTTCCTCCTAAAGTTTCTCTTCTATAACTTCTCCGTAAGGTTCCACTTCTGTAAAAATCTGTCCCTGAAACTTATAAAACTGGCAATCGGGTCTTAACCAGCAGTCTGCTGGAAGACCAGCTTTTAAACAGGTATGGCTGAGAAATTCTTCTTCGTTCCAGCCCCATTCAACGGGAACTTGAGGAAGAAGAAGCCCCGAAGCGTATCCACATCGGACGATAAGACCATCCCTTCCTATTTTAATCACCTTAGGTCTTTCCGCAGGAGAAACTGTAATAGGTTCTGGAGGTGTGAGAACGGTTACTTCAAAAACCAAAGAATCAAATTCTTCTGGTTGAACGGGAAGAAAACGGGGGTCTCTTACAGCCGCTGAAATTGCAGCATCTATGGTGGCTAAAACTAAAGGCATTATAGGCTCTGGATAGCCTATGCAACCTCTTAAATCTTTTCCCGGATAGGTTTTTATAGTTACAAAAACTCCTCTCTTTTCAAAGAGTTCCTCCGGCGTTTCTGCCGGAGGGTCTATTTTCATTCTATACTTAACAAAGTTTTCTGCTGCCTCTCTAGCAAGTTTTACTAAAAACCTTCCATTGTTTAAGTCTAAAAGCATAGTTCCCCCAAGATTAAATTCGCCCTTCTAACAAGAGTTTTAATCTCTCTTTTACCTCATCTGTAATATACTCCGGTTTTGTCTGTATTGCACCGACAAGAGCGTTCTTAGCGGGAGAATTTGCTATATCCTCTTCCTTTATCACGCTGATAACTCTTTTTAGCATCTTTTTGGCGTTTTCAATGTTTTTAGCCATAGTTGCCAAAACTTTTTCTACGTTAACCTCTTCACCTTCTTTCCATACGTCGTAGTCTGTTGCAAGGGCAACCGCTGAATAAGGAATTTCCGCTTCTCTGGCAAGTTTAGCTTCTGGAATATTGGTCATTCCTATAACGTCAACGCCCCAGCTTCTGTAAATTTTGGATTCAGCTTTAGTAGAAAACTGTGGTCCTTCAATGCAGATGTAAGTTCCTTCTTTATGGACAGGAATACCCTCTTCAACGCACGCATCGTAAATGATTTTGTTTAGCAAAGGACAGGTAGGCGTATCAAAAGGAATATGGGCAACTATTCCGTTTCCAAAAAACGTTGAAGGACGGTTTTTCGTTCTATCAAAATACTGGGTAACTATAACGAAATCACCCGGTTTGATTTCCTCCTTCATTGAACCTACAGCGCTAACAGAGATTATGCAGTCAACGTCGAGCATTTTGAAACCGTAAATGTTTGCCCTGTATGGAACTTCTGAGGGAAGGAATACGTGTCCTCTGCCGTGCCTTGGAAGGAAATAAACATCTTTGCCTTCTAATTTTCCGTGAATGTAAGCATCGGAAGGCTTACCGAAAGGCGTTTCAAGGTAGATTTCCTCTACATCTGTAAGCCCTTCAATATCGTAAAGTCCGCTTCCACCGATGATTCCTATTTTCATCGTTTCCTCCTTTTAAGGATAGTTAGAATTGGGGGATTTTATCACGAAAGCTGGTAAAATCTTACTTGGAATTAACTTCGGGGGAAGATATGCTTTACTTCTTTATTTTCGCTATTGCGGTTATTGTTTTACTATTCTTTTATTCCGTATCGGTCTATAACAGGTTTCAACAGCTTAAAAACGGTGTAGAAGCTACTTTGGGACAGATTAAAGTGGCGTTAAAGAAAAGACTTGACCTTATATCTCAGCTTTTAGAGTCTGTAAAAAGCTACGCATCTTTTGAAAAGAAAACGTTAGAAAAAGTTACTGAGATGAGGGCTTCTGTTTTAAAAGCCAATTCTCCGCAGGAAATCAAAGAAGTTGAAAGGGAAACAAGGGGATTGTTGGGAAATATTTTAGTTACGGTAGAAAGTTACCCTGAGCTTAAAACTTCAAGTCTCGTTCAGGAATTGATGGACGCGGTTAAAAACGTTGAATCTGAAATAGCGAGGTTTAGATATACCTACAATAATATCGTTCAAGAGTTTAACACGATGTTAGATACGTTTCCAACGAATGTGGTGGGGGGGATTTTTGGTTTTAAGAAAATGGAATATCTTGAATTTGAAGAGAAAATTGAAAAGAGACCTAGCCTTAACTGGAACGTTTGATGAATGGTGAAATCAAAAGTTTAGTTAAATACCTGTTAACCATCTTCATAATTGGAATAATCGGTATCTGGACTTCTAACTTGTCACCTTTACTATTTTTCTATTCTCTTTATTGTCCCAAAGCAGAATTTACGCTGAAATTAAACAATAAAACGCACTTCTCGGAAAAATACGTTTACGAGGTCAAGTCAAACAACCACTACAGAATGCTTTATAGATTTTGGAAAATCTCTCTCCTCCCCTCCCCTTCCCTCTCCTCCCTTTTCCCTCTCTCCCCTCTCACCTCATTCCACTCCTCATCCTCCATCCATTCTAACCAGCAACCAACCCCAAATTCACCTTACATAGAAGTAACCAACGTAAAATCTAAGTATGACTGTTATATCAAAGACTACAAAGGCAAAATCTACGGAAAGTTCCAAAACCCCCATAGTGTCTTTTTAGTTAAATCCCTTGCCCAGAAAAACGAAGTAGGGACGGTAAATCCCTTCTTTTTTAAAAAAGGAACTTACACGCTAAAAGCCTCCTACCTCCTCTTCCTTCCAGTTCATACAGACGGCAAGCTCTACCATATGAACTTTAAAATCGCCAATAAGCACGTTCCATACAAAGAAATAACGCTAACAATCTTAGACCCAAACAACGCCGTAGAGCAGGTATTCCCTCACTTTCCCGTATCATCACTTAAAAAAGAAAAAGGAAAGATAACGCTCACAGGAACAGCATTTGAAAACCAATTGGTAGAAGTAGAACTACTCCTAAGGAAAAATCCCGGTTCCCCCTTCCTCCAAAAAGTTGACAACGTAAAAGAACTAACTCTTATGATGGGTAACCGCTGGGTATACCCTACTGTTTACATCTCAATCTATACACAAAAAATCCTCACCCTCACCATCCTCCTCCTTCCACTATTCATCTTCCTATCCTACTTAAAGTTAGGGACAGAAAAATACTTCCTCATTCCTAAATACCTTTCGTTTATCCCCAACAAAAACAGAAAGCCCTACCTCGTAAACCTCATCTTTCAAGGAGACGCAGCAGAAGCAGATGAAAACGCTTTCTACGCAACCCTATTAGACCTTCAAGAAAGAGGCTTAATAAAGCTCAAAGAAAACGGCAAAGTTGAAATCTACAGCACAAACACAAACGACCCATACGAAAAATCCGCCCTCTCCTTCATGCTCAAATTTTCAAAAAAAGAGAACGGCAAAGCAGTATTCTCCCCTTCCCTCATAGAAAGAATAATAAGTATTGCCGAAGCAACAAAAGACGTAGAAACCCTGAAATCTCTCAAAGAAGAGTGGGAAAAAGTATTCAAATACACAGACCTTAAAACTACAGAAGAATTCATAAACATAAAACTACCCAAACTTTTGCGAAAAATCATATCTATCCTGCTCCTTCTCCTCATACCACTTATATTCTTAATAGCCATACACAGACAAATCCCCTGGGTAAACTCATTTAAAATCTTTATACTCTTCATGACCTTAACGTTGCAGATAACGATAATTGCAGCTTCTCCCACCCAACTATTGGGAAGGTGGAAGAAAAACTACTACAGAGAAAAACTGAAGTGGGAAGCGTTCAAAAATTTCCTATCAAACTTTGCAATGATACAGAAGTATGCCCCC
>JAMOPR010000294.1 GCA_027064485.1 Desulfurobacteriaceae bacterium
CCATTGAGAATCTACCTACTAATTCTGCTGCTATGTGTTGTGAATCTGCAGCTGAACCGCCGTTGCCGCAGAGGAGGATTTTTCTTCCTTCCTTTACGCGTTTTGCTATCTCTAAAAATACGGAATAAATCTTTTCCTTATTTTCTTCAATGAATGCTCTTTTTAAATCTGCGCTTTCAATAAATGTGTAGTAAATTAACTCCCTCATGCGTTCATTGCCTTTAAAAAGTCTTCGTTTGTTTTATATTTTCTCAACTTTTCAAGCAGGAATTCCATAGCTTCAACGGGAGACATAGAAGTTAGTAACCTTCTCAAAATCCACACTCTGTTAAGTTCCCATTCGGAAAGTAACAGTTCCTCTTTTCTCGTCCCTGATTTCTGGATGTTGATGGCTGGGAATATCCTTCTTTCTACCAGTTGCCTATCCAGAACGATTTCCATATTTCCTGTTCCTTTAAACTCTTCAAAAATAACATCATCCATTCTGCTTCCCGTTTCAACTAATGCTGTTGCTATTATTGTTAAGCTTCCGCCTTCTTCAATGTTCCTTGCAGCACCGAAAAACCTTTTAGGTTTATGGAAAGCATGAGCATCTATACCACCGGATAATATTTTACCACTTGGAGGTGTAAGCGTGTTGTATGCTCTTGCAAGTCTTGTTAGAGAATCAAGCAGGATAACTACGTCCCTCTTATGTTCTACCAATCTTTTAGCTTTTTCTATTACTATCTCTGCAACTTGAGCGTGGCGTTCTGGCGGTTCGTCAAAAGTGGAACTGATTACTTCATCGGCTAAGGTGTTCCTTTTCATATCTGTAACTTCTTCAGGTCTTTCGTCTATCAATAGGATTATAAGGTATGTGTTAGGATAGTTTGTTTTTATGGCGTTAGCCATTTTTTGAAGCAAGACAGTTTTTCCTGCCCGTGGGGGAGCAACGATGAGACCTCTTTGTCCTTTTCCTACTGGTGTAATAAGGTCAACGACTCTCGTTGCCAATTCTGATGGGTCGTGTTCAAGTCTAAAGCGCTCTGTAGGATGGAGTGGAGTGAGTTGGTCAAATAGAGGTCTTTCTTTTGCTTTTTCGGCAGGTTCCCAGTTAATGGCGTGAACTTTTACAAGTGCGTAATATTTTTCATTTTCCTTAGGTGGTCTTACTTCTCCTGCAATTGTATCTCCTGTTCTTAGCCCTAATTTTCTTATTTGAGCTGGAGAAACGTAGATATCTGTAGAACTTGGTAGGTAGTTATTCTCAGGTGAACGTAAAAATCCAAAACCGTCAGGTAAAACTTCTAAAACGCCGATACGGAATGCCACCCCTCTTCTTTCGGCATCTTTTTCCAAAATTTTTTCTATTAACTCTTGCTTTTTGGCAGATTTGACGTCTATCCCCAATCCTTTAGCAATTTTTCTTAAGTCGAAGATACTCATTTTTTGAAGTTCTTCAATCGTAAAGCCTTCAAGTGTATTTTCTGCCATGCAGAATTCCCTCCGATTGGTTTGAATTGGAATTTATGAATAAAAAGTCGCTACTCCCTCTTCCCTGTAACTTTTGCTACCCATATGCTTAACTCATAAAGCACAATTAAAGGTAATGCCATCATTACTTGTGAGAAAACGTCAGGAGGTGTAAGAATGGCGGCAATTATAAAGATAATTAATATCGCAAATTTACGGTTTTTTTCAAGCATCCTGTAATTTATTACTCCTAACTTAGAAAGCAACCATACAACTACAGGAAGGAGAAAAACGAACCCAAAGGCTAATATCATTTGAATAACAAAAGAAATGTAGCTGCCTATCGTAATTTGAGGAGTTAATAAATCACCCATAAAACTGAGTAAAAATTTTAAACCGAAAGGCAGTATAACGAAGTAAGCAAAAGCTGCTCCTGCAAAGAAAAACATGACTGAGAAGAACATAAAGGGAAGGATAAATTTCTTTTCGTGTTCATACAGTCCAGGTTCAATGAATTTCCATAATTGGTATAAAACGTAGGGCATTGCTAATAGTATTCCGGCGAAAAAGGAAACTTTTAGAGCTGTGAAAAAAGCTTCTGGAGGAGACAGGAATATTAGTTTCCCGTGAAGATTTTCTGGCAAGGGTCTTTCTAAAAATAGAAGCAGCTTTTTCTTAAAGGGCCAAGCTATCAAGAAACCGACAACTATAGCCGCTACGGACTTGAAAAGTCTATATCTAAGTTCTTCTATGTGCTCAGTTACGGGAAGTTCTTCTTCTGGCGTTAAAACCTTTTTCTCTGGCATAGTTCTGTTTTACTCTTTGACTTTTATTTTTTCTACGTTTTCCTCTTTATCCTTTTGGGTAGCAACAGCTACAACTTCCTTTTCTTTTTCTTCAGGTTCTTTCTTCTTTTCTTTGGTTTCTTTCTCTTCTTCATCGAGTATTCCGGCGGAAGCTTTTCTGAATTCGTTTATTGCTTTACCTGTTGAACGGGCAAGTTCTGGTAGTTTCTTGGGACCGAAAATGAGAAGAGCAATAACCAAAATGATTATCAGCTCTTGAGTTCCTATTCCGAACATAATTCCTCCAAGTTCTGGTTAAAGTTTTGTTGCTGACTTTAAAGATTTTAGCAAGTTTTCCAGCTCTTTCATATCGTTATTTTCTATTTTCTTGACCACGGCGCTTCCTACAACGAATCCGTCTGGCGCTTTATACATTTCCCTGATGTGTTCTGGTTTGGAAATTCCGAATCCTACTACAGTTCTTTTTCCTGTTATGTCTTTTATCCTTGAAATGTCTTTTTCTATTTCTTCATATGCTAACTTATCCCTTTCTCCTGTTATTCCTGTTACGGAAACGTAGTATATGAAGCTACCGCTAACTTTTCCTATCTTTTTAACTCTTTCATCTGTGCTTGTAGGAGCTGCTAAAAAAATGGGGGATAACTTTAAAGATTTTACTTTACGCGAAAATTCAGTTCCTTCTTCTGGAGAAAGGTCTGGAACTATGAATCCATCAACGCCTGCTTCTTTGGCATCTCTTATGAATTTATCCTCTCCGTAAATGAATATAGGGTTGTAATAGCCCATTAGAATTATGGGTTTTTCTTTAAATTCATCTCTTAGTTTGCTAACTAATTCTAAGACTTTCTCTGTATTGGCACCTGATGATAATGCCCTTTCGTGTGCTTTTTGAATTGTTGGTCCGTCAGCCAGCGGGTCTGAAAAGGGCATTCCTACTTCAACCATGTCGGCGTATTCAAGGATTAACTTAAATATATCCAATGACTTTTTACAATTAGGGTCACACGCGGTAGCGTAAACGATAAGGGGTTTTTCTCCCTTCTTGGAAAGAGCTTCAAAACAGTTGTCTATTCTTTCCATACTTTCTCCAAAGCGCGTAAATTGCTGTGCAAATGAGAATTAGCGGTATTGCCGTAAACTTGTAAGTAATGATAAGAGAAAAAAGTTCTTTTATCAAGTTACCTAAGAAAAGATAAGACAAAGCCCATAAAACTGCCCCTATGAAGTTGAAGAGAGAAAACTTGGAAAAGTTCGGTTTAAAGCTTGCTATGACAATGGGTAATGTTGCTCTGACTATGGGGAGAAATCTTCCTATTACCAGTGAGATTTCTCCTCTTTTTTCGATGAATTCTTTTGTATTTTTTATGTCCTTATCCGAAATGTTAAGTTTTCTGAGTATTTTATAGAGAAGCGTTTCGCCCAAAAGTGTTCCAGCGAAGTAGGAAACGGTATATCCGAGAAATGTTCCTGTTGTAACGCAGGTTACGAAAGAGGTGGCTGGAATTATGCCTTCGGAAACTAAGACGCTGCCGACTATTAGAATTTTCTCTGCTGGAAGTATTAAGCCTAATAGTAAGGCTGTTTCTAAGAAAGACCAAGTAAAGAGAATAATACACGAAAGGTTGGGATGAAGTTTTAGGTATTTTGTAGTTGTTTCGATAAGACTTGTTATGTCCACGATATCTCCTTAATTTATCCTTGACACTTTTTCTTCTCTTAAATAAACTTTTCGCTCACGAAGGAAATTAAATTAGGAGGTTGATTATAATGAAAAAAGGTATCCATCCAGAATACAGAGAGACAAGAGTTGTATGTGCATGCGGTAACACTTGGGTTACAAGGTCTACGAAGTTTCCTGAAATTAAGGTTGAAGTTTGCAACGCTTGCCATCCGTTCTACACGGGAACTCAAAAACAAAAAGTTGTAAGAGGTAGAGTAGAGAAGTTCCTTTCCAAATATGAAGGGAAGTATTAATGGGTATTTCTTTAGTAGCTCAAACTAAGGATATGCTGAAAGTTGTTGCCACGGCAGCCAGGGTGTGCTATTCCGGGCTGCCTGTGGATGAGCTTCTTTCGAAGTTTTCTGATGAGGATAATGAAAAGTTAGTTAAAAAAGTTGTTGGAATGGGACATCTTTCTGTAATTGAACACGGAGTTATGACGTTTTTTGTTCCTGATTCTTTTAAGGAAGAATTGTTTGAGATAATGATGGAGAAGCCTTTTTTGAGAATTTCTAAACGGGATGGGGGATTTTTGGTTTCTCTTAATTTGAGAACAATGGTTGAATTGATTAACGAAATGCCGAGGCTTGAGTTTTCTAAGGAGCTAAGAAAATTCCTTCCTTCTTTTTTGAAAGAGGTTGTTAGATAGAGTAATTTATTGTTATACCTTTTTCCCCTTTTAAAAATTCCCTTTTTTCTTTTTCTCCTTTTGAAAAATCCCCTCCCCACCGCATATAAAGCAAATTGAACCCTTCTTTTTTAAGTTCCTCTCTTATTTCATTTTCAATGCTCAGCAGTTTTTTTTTGAGGGTTTCTGAATCTGTAAAGAAATCTATCGAAAAATCCCCTCCGCTTCCCACCTTTACCAACAGTCCCACCGTTCCTTCTTCCGTTTCTATCTCCAAAAACACGCTTTTTATCTCGTCTTGCTCCTTCGGCACGTAAATCGTTCCTTTAAATTCCTTTTCAAAGAAGAAGGGAATTACAATTAAAGATGTAACGGCGAAAAATCCAAAACTTGAAAGTAAAGATTGAATAGCTGTTTTTATCGTTTCTTTTGTCATTTTCTCATGTTTTTCTTTGACTTTTTCAAAGTTTTCATCTTCTAAAAGCACAAGCAGAGAAAGAATAAGGTGAGACTGCTTTCGGGGGATTCCGTTTTGGGCTAAAAATTTGAGGGATTTTTCTACTTCTTCTTTTATTTCGGGGGCATGTTTTGCTAAATAGGAGATTATTAATTGAGTAACGAAAGGGTCTTTTAAAAGTTCCAAGCCTTTGAGAGCCTCCTGCGGTGCAAAGCTTGACAGCATATTTTTCAATGCTT
>JAMOPR010000295.1 GCA_027064485.1 Desulfurobacteriaceae bacterium
ACTGTTCCCAAAGATGTATAACATTAATGACCCCGAATACATAATCATCCTGAAAGATATTTCCAAAGGTTAATTTTTCTCCTTCTTCCAGTTACTTCCCTCTATACCCTCGCTTAAATGACTGCTAAGTGGTTGGTGGGGGTGGGGGATTCCTTCTTGCTTAATTTTATTTCAAGCACTAATCTTAAAGTATGAATTCCTTTAAAGGGAGGGTGTAATGCCAGTAAAAGACCTGATACAGAGAAAGGTGGTAACAATCGAACCAGACGATACAGTAATGCTTGCAGCTCAGAGAATGAAAGATAAAATGGTTGGAAGCCTTGTAGTTTTAGATGGTGACAAGCCAGCTGGCATTATCACGGATAGGGACATAGCACTAAGAGTTGTAGGAGCTGGAAAATCCCCCACCACCCCCGTCAAAGAAGTAATGACCAAATCCCCGGTAACCATCAGAGAAGATGCTTCCTTCTTCGAACTGAGCAAAACCTTTAGAGAAGCATCGGTAAGAAGGTTGATAGTTGTCGATAAAGAAGGTAAATTAGTGGGGTTAATTTCTATTGACGACGTATTTGAACTTTTGGCGGCAGAATTCGCCAACCTCATTACAGCGATTAGGGGTTAGATGGACATAAAGGTTGAAACAGAAGTATTCGAAGGACCTTTAGACCTACTGATTTACCTAATCAAGAAAAGGGAAGTAAGCATTTACGACATTCCCATTGCAGAAATTACTGAAGAATTCCTCAACTACATATATACAATGCAGGAACTCAACATTCCGCTCGCTTCCGAATTCATATTCATGGCAGCTGTTTTGGCTCGCATTAAGTCGGAATACTTAATCCCAAGGGAAGAATCGGAAGACCCGAGAAAAGAGCTGGTTCAAATAATAGAAAAATACCTCCAGTCAAAAAAAGCTGCAGAAATACTTGAAAAGCTGGAAGAAGAAGCTTCGAAATCCTTTACCAATGACCCTTCCGATTTAATTTTTCAATTTCAGGACAAAATAAAAATCGCCAACACAAAAGAAGACCTAAAATCCGCCTACGAAGAACTCCTCTTTCGAAAAGAAGAAAAACCCATAAAAATCGGAATCAGGATATCAGCAGACAACTTTAAAATCCCTCCCAAAATGGAAGAAATAAGAAAAATCCTCTCACAACGCTACATACTTCCGTTTTCGGAACTCATCAAAAAAAGCTCCTGCAAATTAGAAGCCATAACCTACTTCCTTGCACTTTTAGAACTTTCAAAATTAGGTGAAGTGGCAACATTTACCGATGGAGAAGAAATCTTCGCAACAAAACTTTCCCCTCCCTTCAAGCAAGAAAGGAAAATAATTCCCGTTACCGCTGACTACGCTTCTTAAGAACGTTTTCTATTATATCCGCCTTACTTTTCAAGCTGACATACCTGTTGATGTAAGAAACTCTCTCTAAATTTCTCCCGGAATATTCAACTACTATATCAACAGGAAATCCTAATTTTAAAAGCTCTGCCACGTAGTTGTCCTTAAAATCGGCAACCGTCAAATCCAAATCGGCTTTCTTCATCAAGTTATGGAACGTCACTTTCATCGTCGCCGCTGAAGAAGATATAAGCTTAGCAACGGGAAGCTTTTCCTCTTTTATTTTCTGAAGTCTCCTGTTAATCTCTCCGTTTATAATAAAACGCTTTATCTTCCCCTCCTGAATCACGGGAATGTCCAGAAACACGCCGTAAGAAGTGCACTTCAATTTTGAAATCTCGGCAGGCGCAAGTCCCAAATGGATTATCATCAACATTGCCGTTTGAAGCTCAAAAGAACGAAGTTTCTCAATTAAAGCTTCTAACTTCTCCATCTCTTCTTTTTTAACGGGTCTAAACTCCTTAAACTCTCCGGTATCTGGCGGCTGAAACTTCAACCTCCTTTTTACCTTGTTAAACTTCAAATAATGCTGTATTGCCGACATAGCCGTCCTAAAGCTCTTTTCCGTTCTATACCTAACAGAAATAAAGTTATAAAGCTTCTCTTCATCAAAATTCTTAAAATCATAGTTGTAAAAATCCAAAAACTTATGGAAATACTTTAAAACGCGTTCGTATGTTTTAAGGGTGTTATGCGTATACCCTTCTTCCTTCAAGGCATTAAGAAACTTCTCCATTCCTGCCCTGTTCCGTAAAGATTTGAATAGAAATAAAGGTTTTCCGTTACCCTTTTAACGTAATCCCTCGTTTCCTTAAAGGGAAGGTAAAAATCCACGAAAATTATAAGGTCTTCCCTGCTCTTTATTTTCCCATACCTTTTCAAAGCCTTCTTCAAATTACCCGGTCCGCCGTTATAAGCAGCAGCCGCTAAAGGAAAAGACTTAAATTCTTTCAGCAACTGATGAATATAAAACGAACCATAGCGGTAGTTTACCTCCGGAATAAATAACTTTTCTTTAAAGAAATCTTTATCCCCAAGTTTCTCAGCCAAATACTTACCCGTAAAAGGCATTATCTGCATTAACCCTATCGCTCCGGAACGTGAAAGTGCAAGGTGGTCAAACAAGCTTTCCTGCCTTGCAATAGCCAAAGAAATAAGGTCACCTTTAAACACTTTCGGCTTTGGATATAAAACCTGAAGGGGTCCCTTCAATCTCAATTTTAAAGCCGCTTTCAACGCTGATGAATAGTATCCGCACTTGTAAAGGGCTAAAGGGACATCTTTCGATTTAAGGTCAAGAAGAGAAACTACAGAACAGTAATTGTTTGAAAGAAGGTATTGAAGGTCAGGGTCTGAAATGTAAACTTTCCCTTTGGTAACTTTACCGGGTTTAGAAAGAACGATAGTGTAGAAATCCCTCTTCCCCTCCAAAAAAGAGTAGTCACCCTTTAAACCGAGTTTCTTTTTTAGTATCTCTTTCCAAACTCTTTCTTGCTCATTCCTTGGATTTGAAATCAATTTAAGCGCTCTTTCATAGTTAAAGTTAACAACTTCATACTTTATTCTGTAAGTTCTGTAAATTTCGGGAAAAACCAACTTCACACTTTCAAGCACCTTCCTGAGAAATCCCCCCTCCCCTCCTACCAAAAACCTATCCAACAAATAAACCGCAGCAGCTCTCTTATAAAATTCAGGCACGTTCAAAGCCATGAGCTTTTCAAAGTAAAAAAACTTTTCTGCTGCTTCCTTTGAAACAAATATCAGGAAGAAATACCTTTCGGGGACAGTGCTTTCCTCAAAAAGCTCTTTGGCTCTCTTGTAATTCCTCTTCTTCAGCTGAATCACCCCTTCAAGGTAGCTATAAAACGGGTCATCTTTCATAAAGGAAAGGTAAACTTCTGCTTCATCAAACGCCCTTTTCTTTATCGCTATCCACACTTTCTTTCTCAATATCTTAGGCTTAAACAGATACCTTATATCTCCCGCATTTGCCGTTACTATTTCCGGGTCTAACCTGTTAGTGCTTGAAAAAATTTCCTCAAATAGTTTCTTCGCTTTCTCTACCTTCCCCTGTTTTTTTAACTTTTGAGCGTATACAAACTTTACAAAAGGGTTCTCAACTTTTAGGTTTTCCTTCCCTACAGGACAGTTAAGGATATACACCTCTTTAGAAAGAGTAGAAAAAATCGTGCCGTTAAACTCTTCAAGAAATTGAACGGAACAGTAGTTCTTTTCTCGAAGGTAACGGATAAATTTATCAGCCTTAAGGTTTTCCGCCCCGATTGATGAAGAAGCCAAAGAAAACAGTAAAATCGCGAAAATTCCTAAAGTTAGTCTTCTCATTGTTTAATAATTGTATCATTAACCACCCTGTTCCTTCCCAGCCTCTTGGCAACATAAAGCCTTTCATCGGCAAGTTTTATTACATCTTCCATTCCTTCAGCTTCCGTGCTGTCGGCAACGCCCAAGCTCACAGTTACCTTCCTCGGAATGGAAAAATCGTGCTCCTCTATCAAACGTCTGATTTTTTCTGCTACAGCAGTAGCATTTAACCTATCTGCTCCCGGCAGAACTATTAAAAACTCCTCACCACCGTATCTTCCAACAATATCTCCCCTGCGAAGGTTACTCTTTATCAAAATGCTAACCTCTCTCAGAACCTTATCCCCCACCTGATGCCCAAAAGTATCGTTCACGCTTTTAAAAAAATCTATATCCAGCATCAAAACCGCGTAAGGAATACACCTCTTTTCAATCTCTTCCAGGCGGGAAAACAAGCTCCTCCTCGTTAAAACGGTCGTTAAAGAATCTATCTCCAAAAGCCTCTTTAATCCTTCCCTGTAAGCATCGATGAATATCCTGTATACCGTTATGGCTACACCGAAAGTCAAGTAAGCCGCAAGGGCTTCAAATCCTAAAACTATCGGGCTGTTCGGCGTCAAACGCCCTGCTCTGAGAAACTGGGAAAACTTAAGGAAAAAGATGGCTGTATTCGTAATCACAGGAATATAAGCGTAAAAAAGCAACCTTTTAAAATCAAAGAAAATACCAGCCAAAAGAGGAACTAAAGGGAACCAAAAAAGCGAAGAGTAGTGTCCTGCTAACAGACAATAGGTAAGGGTGAAAAGAATCGCTAAAACGAGAACGTTAACCGCGACTTCCAGCCTGCCCCTTTTCACAAGTAGGTATGAAACTAACAGAAATACAAAAAACAGAAAATCGTTCGGGAAAAGGCAGGAAAAGTTCAAAAAGTAATCCCTTACGGCAACGTAAAGTTTTACTATACCCGCAACAACAATAGATACAGTTAAAAGCTTTTTGTAGCACTCCTCAGGTATTTCATAGCTTACCGAAAGCGACTTAAAACAATCGAGCAACCACTCTCTTATGCTCTCTCCGAAACTCATAGTTTTCGGTAATGTATGACTTTTCTGTTACTCCCGCTTTGACAATTATCAAAAAGGGGAGGTTTTACCTCCCCTCCTTAAGCGTAATCTTCTTCAAGTTCTTTGTATAGCGGATACTTTCCGCAGATTTCCAAAACTTCGGCTTTTACTTTCTCTATAACAGACTCGTCGTCAATGTTCTTGAGAACCGTCGCAATAAGCTGTGCAATTCTCCTTGCACCGTCTTCTTTGATACCCCTCGTTGTTATTGCAGGCGTTCCGATTCTTATCCCGCTGGTTACGAAAGGACTTCTCGTGTCAAAAGGAATTGTGTTCTTGTTAACGGTAATGTTTGCCTTTCCTAAAGCCGCTTCGGCTTCTTTACCCGTTATTCCCTTGTCTGTCAAATCAACGAGCATAAGGTGGTTATCCGTTCCGCCGGAA
>JAMOPR010000296.1 GCA_027064485.1 Desulfurobacteriaceae bacterium
TTGAATTATACTGTAGAACGTCTTGTGGCTTCTTCTAATTTGCCTAAAGATGTTTTGGATAAGAAGATAAAGCAGATGAAACTGTGCCCTGAGTGTAGGAAGAAGGTAGCAGTGTCTAAGCTGGTTTTTAACTTTCCTGGTAAAAAGAGGAGGAAGAAATGAAAAAGCTTTATGAAATTCCAGAGGAAATTAGAAGTTTAAATACGGAAGAGTTGAAGTTAAAACTGCTAAAAGATATAAGGAGAAGTTTTTACGTTTATAGAGTTGATACTGGTTCTTGCAACGGTTGCGAAATAGAGATATTCGCTGCAATAACTCCAAGGTGGGACCCGGAGCGTTTTGGATTTAAATTGGTTGCTTCTCCAAGACATGCTGATATACTCCTTTGCACTGGTCCTCTTACAAGAATGATGAGATACCCGCTATTAAGAGCTTATGAAGCAGCACCTGACCCGAAAATAGTTGTAGCTGTTGGTGCTTGTGGTTGTTCGGGAGGTATTTTCCACGATTCTTATGCTATTTGGAGTGGTATAGATTCCCATCTTCCAGTTGACCTTTACATACCTGGGTGTCCTCCTCATCCGGCGACAATTATACATGGTTTAGCAATTGCTCTTGGTTTACTTCAGCAGAAGTTAAAACATAAAGTTCATGAGGATGATACAGGAGAACCTCCTTACATAGAGAAGCCTGTATTAGGTAATATCCTTTTTGAGAGGGATGTATATAAAGAGTGCAGATTATTAATGGGATATTTCTGGGGAAGATTTTTATACGAAAGATATATGAAACTGTTCCGGGAGGTAAAGAATCCTTTTGATGTTGCTGAGACGGTTAAGGTTTTGAATCAGCTTATAGAAGAGGAGGAAGACCCAAGATTTGCAGAGTGTATGAGGATTCTTCACGAAAGAGTTTATAAACCTTGGGTAAAGGCGATTTTGTCTGGGGAAAGAAAGTATCCTGTAATGCCAAGTTAAGGAGATAGAATGGTAGAGGTTTATAAGGTTTATCGCCGTGAAGGGTCTCCTAAACGTTGTAATAAGCAATATGAGTATATAAAGTTTGTTGCTGTTAGTGTGGGGCATGGTGCTGGTGTAATAGATTTTATGAAAAAGGTCTTAACTATGACTGATGAAGAATATGATGATGTGGTTAATAGATGCGGAGAATATGGTAGGTTTAAACTTGGTAATTTAAAGAAGTTCTATGAAATAGAGATTTTCCCTGAGCATGCAGCGAAACTGAAAGATGAAATGCCTGAAGGAGCACTCAAAGATGTGATTTCTGATTTAAAAGAGGGATTTCTTGTAATAAGAAAGGTGTTTTAATGAGAATTGCTCTGCTTACGATAGGGAATCCTTTAAGAGGAGATGACGGAGTAGCGGAAGAACTTGGTAAACTTGTAGAAGAAAAGTTAAAGGTAAAGGTATTCTATGGAGGCAATGCTCCTGAGAATGTTGTTAATCAGATACGCAAGTATTCTCCTGATTTGTTGATTGTAGTTGATGCGGTTGTTGGTATTGGGGAGGGGGAAGTTCACTTTTTTGAATTGAGAGAAGAGAAAAATATTTTGTATACTACTCACAATATTCCTGTTTATCGCCTCATTCAATATCTTGAAACTTTTGTGCCAAAAGTTCTCTTTTTGGGTATCGGTATAGACGGAAGAAAGGCTTTATGGATAAAAGAAGGTATAAGTGAAAATTCCCAGAAGGCGGTTTTAAAAGCATTTGAGCTGTTGGAAGACGTATTAGGTTCATGTTTGGAATAGCTATCTAATGTAGCAAGCTTTTAATCCATTCTGGAGAAAGACCGCTTTTGAAGATTAAAAAAGCTTCTGTTTCTCTTGTCATGTAAGTATGCCATACTCCGTATATTTTGAAGATTTCTATTATTCCGAAGAATACTATAACGACTAAACCTGCGTGAACAAGCGATGAAATTTCTCTACCAAGAATGGTTGTTTTTATTGAGTTTGTAGAACAATTTTTTTGGCAGTCAAGGCAAGCCATGCATTCTGTGTTGTTAAACTCTTTCATGTTGAACGGAGATAAACCCATAGGGCAAACATCACACGTTTTACACTGATTACAGCTGTTTTCTTTCCTTCTTATTCTTGTTATAGAAAATAGGTTAAAGATTCCATAGAGCGCTCCTAAAGGGCATAAATACCTGCACCAAAATCTTGGTATTAAGATGGAAAGGGTGAAAAGAACAGCGATTATTACAGTAGCTACGGGATGTCCCCCTTTTAGTAGTTCAATCCACCATTTGAAAAGTGATATGTCTGCTGATGCATTCGAAGTTTGAGCCATCATAATCATTGCCTGGAAGGGGAAGGACATCATCGTATGTATGAACCATCCCAAAATTAAAAATTTTGGCGTTCTGAGTGTGAAATCTAATAGTGGATAGAATCGCCAGTTTTTGAGTTTTTTTCCTGTCCTTGAAAAAAAATTTAGGGGGAGAAATTTTTTTCTTGTGGTTACCAAAAAGTCTGTAATAGTTCCTACTATACATATGTATGAACAGAAAACTTTTCCTATAAGAAGGGTTGTAATTATTGAGGTTAAAATGAATGCCATTGCCGCTGGATGGTAAGGGTCTGTAATGCCCGTTTTTATTTTCATTAGTATGTCAAACACTCCTACTATGGGGCAGAAGGCGTCTATAGCGTTGGGGCGAGGTGTTCCTGTAAATACGAATTCGTAATACCTATAAATTATCCAAATGGTTAAAATTAGGAAGAAGAGTTGAATAATTGGTCTTGGTTTTGGAAAGTTCATTGTTGATTCTCTTTTGTTATGATTGATATAACTGATTCTATTAGTTTATCTCCGTTAAGTGCGAAGTGTTTTTGGGGACTTAAGTATATGTTGTGAGGAGCTTTGTTTTTTCTGTTAAGAACGATAACATATTTGTATCCTTTCTCAAATGCTGTTTTTATTGATTCTTCCGCTTTTCTTTTTATTATGTCTCTCGCAACGGAAAATCCCCTCTCCCTCAACCCCTTTGCCACTTCGTAAGCCAATTTCCTTTCTTTTTTAAGGTCTATGATGTAAAAGTCCTTCTTTTCTTCTTCAAATATTCCTTTTTTCTCGAGAAGTTCCTGCAGAGAATCAACGTTTATGGCTATGCCCGTTGCAGGTAAATTCCTGCCGAACTTTTTGAGTAACTGGTCGTATCTTCCCCCTGAGGCTAAGGAGCAGCCCAGCAGTGGGTGAAAAACTTCGTAAGTTATCCCTGTGTGGTATTTCATTCCTTTCTTTTCCGAAAGGTCAAATATGACTTTGCTTTCAAATCCGTAGCTTTTAAGGATTTCAAATATCTCTTTTAGCCTTTTTATTGCCGATAGCGATTGCTTGTTGGAAAACGTTTGGGCTGCCTTGTCAAGAATTTCCTCTTTGCCGTAGAGGTCGAGGAGGGTGAGGATTTTTTCTCTCCTTTCGCCGGTTATTTTATGCTCTTCTATGAAAAGTTCTATACCTGAAATGTCCTTTGAGGAGAGGAGTTTTGTGAAGGAGGTGGGGGAGGGGATTTTTAGTTCTTCTATTACGCCATCAATAAACTTAGAGTTTCCTATGTCAATCTGGAAAGATTTCAATCCCAGCTTTTCCAAAACGTTCACGATAATGGAAACTATTTCTGCGTCAGCTTCTGGCTCGTTAACACCTATAAGCTCAAAACCTATCTGGTAAGTTTCTCTTTTTCCTTCTTGGTCTCTAAAAACTTTTCCTTTATAGTAGAAGCGGAAAGGAGGGTTTTCATCTTTGAACGAAGAAGCTACTATTCTGGCAACCTGCGGCGTAAAGTCTGGGCGGACTGCCATTAGTTTCCCTGTTTCCCTGTCAACAACTTTAAAAGATATCTCCTCAAAACGTTCATCAACTGCCTTGAAGGTAGATAAAAACTCTATTGTGGGGGGAATCAGTAGGTCGTATCCCCACAGCTTTATTACCTGCTCCATAATAGTAAAGAGCTTTTCTCTTTTAGCTGTTTCGTTAGGTAGAAGCGTTTTAAATCCTTTCGGAATTTCCGTTATACCCATTTTAGAACCCTAAGTGTTTAATTATTTCTTTTCTATCTGCCGGAAGCGTTATAGGTTTAACGCCCATAGATATGGCAGTATCCGGGTCTTTAAGTCCGTGACCTGTTAAGGTGCAGACTATCACGTCACCTTTTTCGAACATTCCTTTCTCTTTCACAGATTTTATGACTCCAGCGATTGATGCTGCAGAAGCCGGTTCACAGAATATTCCTTCCGTTCTCGCTACTAATCTGTAAGCTTCAAGTATTTCTTCATCGGTTACCATATCAATAAATCCACCCGATTCGTTCGCAGCGTTAACTGCTCCTTTCCAACTTGCCGGATTCCCTATCCTTATGGCAGTTGCTATCGTTTCCGGATTTTTAACAGGGTGCCCTAAAACTATTGGTGCAGCCCCTGCCGCCTGCCATCCGCACATTTTAGGTTTTGAATCAACTTTACCGGCTTCAAAATATTCCTTGTATCCCATCCAGTAAGCAGTAATATTTCCGGCGTTTCCTACAGGTATAAAGTGGTAATCGGGAGCTCTGCCTAACTGTTCGCATATTTCAAACGCTGCCGTTTTCTGCCCTTGAAGTCTATATGGGTTTATCGAATTGACGATAGTTATAGGATACTCTGCACCTATTTCCCTTACTATTTCTAATGCTTGGTCAAAGTTGCCTTTTATCTGAATAACTTCTGCGCCATACATTACTGCTTGAGAGAGTTTACCTAAAGCAATTTTGCCTTCCGGTATTAAAACTACCGCTTTTAATCCTGCCTTTGCAGCGTAGGCTGCAGCTGATGCCGATGTATTTCCGGTTGATGCGCAGATAACGGCTTTTGCTCCTTCTTCCACTGCTTTTGAAACAGCCATTGTCATTCCGCGGTCTTTAAAGGAACCTGTAGGATTGAGTCCTTCAAACTTTAGATAGAGTTTTATGCCCGGTTTAATGGCTTTTGCTAAGTTTTCTGCTTCTATTAAGGGAGTGTTGCCTTCTAAAAGGGTAATTACGGGTGTTGAATCTGTTACGGGAAGGTATTCTCTAAACTCCTCTATTATGCCTTTCCAC
>JAMOPR010000297.1 GCA_027064485.1 Desulfurobacteriaceae bacterium
TAAACCGCCGATGAATTCCCCCATAGGATATCCAGCCAGTCCGGCTGCCAATCCACCTCCAACGGTAATGAGGAGAGAGGGAATGTTTATGAACGCTCCCGGACTGCCGCCTATGACAATAGATATGATGATGAGGAGGAACGCAGCACCTATACCTATAAGGGTAGCTATGTCCATTTACCCTCTCCTGAAAGTGGAAATGATAAAACTGCCTGTTTAATTATACTTATCGGCAGCTTTTAGGTTCTTTTTACTTTTAAGGTAAGTCAAATATTTTTCCGGGGTTTAGTATGTTGTTAGGGTCGAGTGCTTTTTTAATAGCTTTCATTTTTTCTAAGGCTTCGCCAACTTCCCATGGGAGGAATTCCTTTTTCATCCATCCGATACCGTGCTCGCCGGAAACGGAACCTTCAAGGTTTAAAGTGAGTTGAAATACTTCTTTTACAGCTTCTTTTACTTTTTCTTCTTCGTGCGGTTCATACATGAAGTTTACGTGGATGTTGCCGTCGCCGGCGTGCCCAAAGTTTACAACCATGAGGTCATACTTTTGGGCTATTTTGTAAACGCCTTTTATGAGGTCTGGGATTCTGCTTCTTGGAACGACGACATCTTCGTTGATTTTCTTTGGTTTCAGGTTAACAATTGCAGGAGAGATTGAACGTCTTGCATGCCAGAGGTGTTCTCTTTCTTCTTCCGTTTTTGCAATTTTGATTTCTTCCGCTCCTGTTTTTCTGCATACTTCCATGGCTCTTTCTATCAGTTCGTCAACGATGGACGCGTAGCCGTCAACTTCAACGATTAATAACCCTTCTGCATAAGGAGGAAGACCGATTTTTGCGTAGTTTTCAACTGCAACGATGGAATTCCTATCCAAGAGTTCGCAGGCTGTTGGAATGATTTTTGCCTTAAACATGTTGGCTACTGCTTGTGCTGCCTGTTCTATTTTGGGAAAGATTGCCATTGCCGTTCTTACGGCTTCCGGTTTGGGGATGAGTTTTAGGTAGGCTTTTGTGATGAAGGCTAACGTTCCTTCTGAGCCTACTATTAAGTCTTTTAAGTTGTATCCTGCAACTGACTTAACGGCTTTTGAGCCTACTTTTGCGATGCGGCCGTCGGCAAATACTACTTCAAGCTGCATGACGTAGTCTTTTGTTACGCCGTATTTAACGCATCGGGGTCCGCCTGCGTTTTCGGCAATGTTGCCGCCGATTGTTGAGTATTTATAACTTGAGGGGTCTGGTGGATAGAAGAGTCCTTTCTTTTCAACTTCTTTTTGTAGGTCGTAGGTTACAACTCCCGGTTCTGTAAGAACGGCTAAGTTGTCTTCGTCTATTTCTAAGATTCTGTTCATTTTTTCGGTCGATACTACTATACCGCCGTTTATGGGGGCTGAACCTCCTGTAAGACCGGAGCCGGCGCCGCGGGGGTAGATGGGGATTTTTTCTTCGTTGGCGAGGGAGAGGATTTTTGATACGTGCTCTTCGTTTTCGGGAAATACTACTAAATCTGGAATGGCTTTGTAGCCTGTAGGTGTGCCGTCGTAGGCGTAAGCGGCGCGGAAGTCGAGGGAGGATTTTACTCTATCTTTTCCGAGAGCTTCTTTTAGGTATTTCTCAATTTTCTTTACGTTCATTTTTCCTCCGGGCTTTTGCATTTAAGAATGATTTCCATTAAATTATTCTGCAACGTTAGATTCTTCCACTCGGGAGGTAAAATGGAAAAGTTAATTTTTGTTATTGTTGTAACTTTTGTTCTGAATCTTCCTTTTGGATGGCTGAGAGGAGGTGTAGAAAAGTTTTCTAAACAGTGGTTTCTCTACGTTCACATACCTATACCGTTCATTATAGCTATGAGAATTGCACTCGGAGTGCCTTGGAAGTTTGCTCCTCTTTTAGTAGTAATTGCAGTTTTAGGGCAGTTTGTTGGTGGTAGGCTTCGTAGACAAATGTTTGTTATGGAGGGGTGATGGATTTTCACGCTACTACGATATGTGCTGCGTTGAGAGACGGCAAAGTAGCAATGGCTGGAGACGGTCAAGTTACCTTAGGTAATACTGTTTTTAAAAACGGTGCGAGAAAGGTCAGGAAAATATACGGCGGTAGAGTTTTAGCTGGATTTGCCGGTTCTGTTGCTGACGCTTTTGCCCTCCTTGAAAGATTTGAAGATAAACTTCAAACTTACAGCGGCAACCTTTTGAAATCTGCCGTTGAGCTGGCAAAAGACTGGCGAACTGATAGAGTTTTGAGGCGTTTGGAAGCAATGCTTTTAGTTGCCGATACTACGAAAATCCTGCTTATTTCAGGTAATGGAGACGTTATAGAACCTGACATTCCCGTTATGGCTATCGGTTCTGGCGGTGCTTACGCTCAGGCAGCGGCGGTGGCTCTTTACGAGAATACAAATCTTTCTGCAAGAGAAATTGTTGAAAAATCCCTCCGCATCGCCGGCAACATCTGTATTTATACAAATACGAACATAGTTGTAGAAGAACTTTAAGGAGGCAGAATGCTTAAAAAATTTTTTGGCGGGAAGGAAGAACCTGAAAAGAAAGAAAGTAATTCTTTTATGACACCGGCTGAGATAGTTGCCGAGCTTGACAAATACATAGTTGGTCAAAAAGAGGCAAAGAAAGCTGTTGCTATAGCTTTGAGAAACAGGTGGCGCCGTCAGAAGTTGCCACCAGAGATGAGAGAAGAGGTTGCACCGAAAAACATCATAATGATAGGACCTACCGGCGTTGGTAAGACTGAAATTGCGAGAAGGCTTGCCAAGTTGGTGAGAGCACCGTTTATAAAGGTAGAAGCTACAAAATTTACAGAAGTTGGTTACGTAGGTAGAGATGTAGAGTCCATTATTCGCGATTTGGTTGAAATAGCTGTTAATATGGTTAAAGAGGAAAAAATAGCTGAAGTTGAAGAAAGGGCAAAGGAACTTGCCTACGATAGACTTGCTGAAATAATGGTTCCGGAGCCCACAACTGCCCAGCAGTCTTTACAGAGCCTTTTTGATGTTTTTCTTCCTTCCCAGAAGCCTCAGCAAACCGATGAAAAAATGAAGTCTCACCTTCAGGATGAAAGAAATAGGATAAAAAAGCTTTTGAAGGAAGGAAAACTTGACGATGAAGTAGTTGAGATAGCCGTTACTGTTGAAACGCCGGGCATAAACGTTATAGGTGTGGGGGGTGACCTTTCCCACATTCAAGACATGCTTTCTTCCATTTTGCCTAAGCCCAAAAAGATGAGGAAGATGAAAGTAAAAGAGGCACTCCGTTATCTGACTCAAGAAGAAGCCCAAAAGCTTATCGATATGGATGAAGTTATAAGAGAAGCTATAAACAGAGTTGAAAATCAAGGAATCGTTTTCATAGATGAGATAGATAAGGTAGCAGCCAAAAGTGGTGGTAGAGGTCCTGACGTTTCAAGGGAAGGCGTTCAGAGAGATTTACTGCCCATTGTTGAAGGTAGCAAGGTTTCTACAAAATACGGGCTTGTGAGGACAGACCATATTCTTTTTATAGCTGCTGGAGCTTTTCACATAGCGAAACCTTCAGACCTTCTGCCCGAACTTCAGGGTAGATTTCCCATAAGAGTTGAGCTTAAACCTCTTACCAAAGAAGATTTTGTAAGAATTCTTACAGAGCCCAAAAACGCCCTTACAAAGCAGTATAAATCCCTTTTAGAGACGGAAGGGGTTGAAATAGAGTTTACGGAAGACGGAATTGAAGAGATTGCAAGGATTGCTGAGGAAGCCAACACAAAGGCAGAAAACATAGGTGCGAGGAGACTTCATACCGTTATGGAAAGATTGTTGGAAGACTTGTCCTTCAATGCACCAAGTATGAAAGGGCAAAAAGTGGTTATAGATAGAGACTACGTGAGGAGCAAGTTAGAGGGGATAATAGAAGATGAGGACCTTACAAAGTATATCCTGTAAAGTTAAAAGTAGAGATTGTGATGCTTACGTTTCATTTGATAATGCCGAAAACTTTTACTTAACAAAGTTTCAATCCTCTTTCGGAATTGGCGTTGTCACTGCTGAAGGTGACGTTTTCTTTTTTACCGATGGCAGGTATTTTGAAAAGGCAAAGCGTTCAGTAAAGCATGCAAACGTAATTTTGTGGGAAAACTGGGAAAAGTTTGTTAAAAAGCTAAAAGATTTAAAGTTGAATAGACTGCTAATAGATGATAGAAAGGTAAAGGTTTCTACTTACGATGCTTTGAAAAAGGATTTTACTGTAAAGATAGAGAGCAATTTCCTTTCAGAGTTTAGAGCAGTTAAGACAGAAGAAGAGATAGCGCTTATATCAAGGGCTGTAACCGTTGCTGAAACGGCGCTGAATCACGTTATTCATCTGTTAAAGCCGGGTATAACTGAGCTTGAATTCAGAGCTGAGCTGATAAAGGCATTTTTTAAATTTGGCGGTGAAGATGAGGCTTTTGAGACTATAGTAGCTTCAGGTAAAGGTTCTGCCATTCCTCACTGGAAAACTTCTAATAAAGAGATTAGGGACGGTGAAGCGGTTGTGGTGGATTTCGGCGTTCGCGTAGGCGGTTATGTTTCCGACATAACAAGGACGTTTTTGGTAGGTAACGTTTCTTCTGAGTTAAAAGATATTTACGACGTTGTAAAGGAGGCGCAGAGAATAGGTATAGAAAGTCTTAAAGCGGGTGTTTCTTGTAGAAAAGTGGATGAGACAGTCAGAAAATACATTGATTCTAAAGGCTACGGTGAATTTTTCGTTCATTCAACCGGTCACGGTATAGGAGTGGAAGTCCACGAAGCGCCGACTATTTCGAAGCGTTCTTCGGAAATTTTGAGAGAGAACATGGTTGTAACCGTTGAGCCGGGAGTATACGTTCCGGAGTTGGGCGGTGTCAGGATAGAAGATGACTGCCTTATAACGGAAAACGATGCTTTCGTTCTTTCTACACTTCCAAAGTAGGAGCTTTTATGGAGTTTAAGGTTTTAACCAAAGACGGCAACGCAAGGTATGGTTTGTTAAAAGGAACTCACGGAATTACAGAAACGCCGTGTTTT
>JAMOPR010000298.1 GCA_027064485.1 Desulfurobacteriaceae bacterium
CTTTAAGGCGTTTTTCTACTAATTCAACTAAGTTGTATTTTTCAACGTTTCCAGTTATTAAGTCTGCTTCTTTTACTTTTTCTAACTCTTCTGGATAGACTTCAGAATAGCAGCCTGTTGCCACTACTAAAGCTTTTGGGTTACGGTGTTTGGCTTTTCTTATGGCTTTTCTGCTTTTTGCATCTGCTGTGTGGGTAACGGTGCAGGTGTTTATTACGTAAACGTCGGCTTTTTCTTCAAAAGGAACGATTTTGTAGCCAGCATTTTTGAAGAGTTCCTCCATTACTGCTGTTTCGTTGAAGTTCATTTTGCATCCTAACGTATAGAAAGCAACTGTTTTCAAAGGGACCTCTCTATCATTTCGGCGATTTTTTTGAGTTTTTCCACTCCTATCGGTTCTTCGGGTAGTTCTTTTATAAAGATGGTCTTTTTGTGTGGGAAGGGGGAGGGGATTTTTTCTTTCCATTTGTTGAGAATGATGTATTCTACGTTTATACCTGCTGATTCTAATTCCTTTACGGTTTTTTTTGCTATTTCTATCGGAAGTCTGCCTGGATTGGTTATTACCATAAATTCTGTTTCTTCGCCTGAAAAGAGGTGGGACAACGTTTGTGTTTCTTTAAGCCTTTTTTCAAGGATTGATATGAGAGGGTCTTCTTCGTCATTTTCTTTTAGTTCTGCCATCGCTTTTAATTTTAGGGCTTTTCTGCGCAGGTTTATCATGTGTTTGAGCCAGTTTTCTAAAAGGTCTGGAACGGTCATGAGCCTAACGGTATAGCCGGATGGTGCTGTATCAAAGATTATCTTGTCGTATTGGTTGCTGTAGTTTTTGTAGATTTTGTAGATGGCGTCGGCTATTGCTAATTCAAAAGCGCCGGGTGAGTAGTAGGCTATTTCTATCTGTTTTTTTATCTCTTCTAAGATAACTGGGCTTACTATTTTTTCGGCGTCTTTTTTTACCTTGTTTAAGTAGTTTTTCATCTCTTTTTCTATGTCTATTTCGTGGACGGAAAGGTTAGGGGGAAGTGCAGAATCGGCAAAAGCTATAGAAAGGGAGTGGGCTGGGTCTAAAGATACTACCAGAGTTTTGAAACCTTTTTGGGAGAATAGGAGGGCAAGGGAGGAGGAGAGGGTGGATTTTCCTACACCTCCCTTGCCAGATAAAAAGAAAAAACGCTTTTCATGAAAAACTTTACGGTTCTCCGCCTTCTTCAATTGCCCTTCCAAGGATAGTTTTTCTATTAGTTATTCTTACTTCCCAACCTTTTATTTCCTCGGCTAAGTAGGGAAGTAACTCAACGTAGTAGTAGTAAAGCGGATTGGGTATGCTTATCTTATCGCTAAATACTGATGTTAAAAACATATCGTTGTGAATTTTTGCAGAGGCGTCGATTTTGTCCGTTGCATTATCTGTTATAGCTCCTTTAAAGAAAAGTTTCATAAATTCCTTAATTCTTTTCATGTTCTATACTCTGCGTTAATTTTAATGTAGTCGTAAGAAAAGTCACATGTAAGGTATTCAAATTCTTCCGTTCCTTGGTTTAAGTGCAATTCTATTACTATTTCCTCATTGTCTTTCATATACTTCCAAACTTTTTCTTCGTTATAGTTACTTTTCTTTCCGTTTTTAAAGAGCAGATATTGCCCAATTTTAAGTTCTGCTTTTTCTTCTTTAAATCCAGCTTGAGCTGCCCCAGCAGCAGCGATTATCCTTCCCCAATTTGGGTCACATCCGAATATGGCAGTTTTTACTAACGGTGAAAGAGCTATTTTCCTCGCGATTTTCTTTGCTTGTTCTCTATTAACAGCGTTTTTTATCCTTATTCTTGCAACTTTTGTTGCTCCTTCGCCATCTTTAACTATCTGATAGGCTAAAGATTTTAGAAGGTTTGTAAGTTTTCTTTTAAATTCGCTGAAGTTGTCTTTGTTTATTTCAACGTTTGACTTTCCAGTTGCAACTAAAAACACACAATCGTTGGTGCTCATATCTCCGTCAACGGTTATTGCGTTGAAAGAAACTTCAACGGCTTCTTTTAAAGCAGTTTTTAGTAAATCTTCAGGTATTTGGGCATCGGTAGCTATGAAGGATAGCATGGTTGCCATTGATGGGTCTATCATTCCGGCTCCTTTAGCTATCCCGCCTATTACGTAACCTTTTCCTTCTTCAAAAGCCACTTTGGGAAAGGTATCCGTTGTCATAATTGCTTCTGCAGGTTGGATGCTGACTGCTTCACCCAAATTTTTGGCTGCTTCTTTTATTCCTTTTTCTATTCTATCCATAGGTAAGGGTTCGCCTATTACTCCTGTGGAAGCTACTAAAAATTGTCCTTTGGTTTTACTGTATTCTTTTGCCAGTTGAATCATTGTGAGAGCGTTTTGAATTCCTTCATCTCCTGTGCATGCGTTTGCGTTTCCGCTGTTGGCTACTATGCCAGAAATTTTCCCTTTTATCTGTTGTGATACTTTAATGGGAGCTGCTTTTACTTCGTTTTGGGTAAATACTGCTACAAAAGTTGAAGGTTCGTCGAATGTTATCAGTAGCGTATCTGGTTTATTAGTGGGGTGTATCGTTTTTTTTATGCCTCCAAACCCAACGCCGCATTTGACTCCGGGCACTTCAGCTATTCCTTTTTTCATTTCTGTCTCCTGGTTAAAAAATTTCTACTAATTCTATCAAGCTTGATATAATATGTTTGCTTCATATATTTTGTCCTAACCTTTAATCGTTTTTTTGGAGGTTTCGTTTTGGCTAAGATAAGGGTGCACCAGCTTGCTAAAGAGCTTGGTATGACTTCTAAGGAGTTGATTCAGAAGTTAAAAGAGGAGCTTGATATACATGTTAAAAGTGTTCATTCATCTTTAGATGAAAAGCAGGTTATGTTGGTAAAAGAATTCATTAAACCGGTAGATGTTGTTAAAAAGGAAGAAGAAAAAGAATCTGAAAAGAAAAAAAGAGCAGATAAAGTCGAAAGAGTTGAGAAAACAGATGTTACTGTAGAGAAAGAGGAAAAAACAGAAGAAATTAAAGAACAGAAAGAAGTAGAAGAGAAGACTGTGATTTCTCAAAAAGAAACAGCTATAGGTGAGAAATCTGAAAAAGAAGCTGAATTAGAACAAAAAGAGGAAAAGAGAGAAAGGAGACGTTCTGAAGTAAGGGTATTGTCTTCAGAAGAATTGATGAAGAGAAGGAGAAAAAGAAGGAGGTCGTTTAGAAAAGGGGAAAAGGGAGAAAAGAAACCGCGTAAGTTTAGGAAAACAGAGGAAAAGAAAGAAAAAAGATTTGAGAAGAAAGAGGAAGTTACAAGGGAGCAACTCGAAAAATTGGTAGCGTCGAAACAAGAACATAGGGAAAAAGAAAAAGAGAAGCCAAAAACAACTGAAGACATTCTCGCTCAGAAAAAGAGGGAGCAGAAAGAGTTAGAAGACCAGAAAAAGTTTGAAGAGTTAATGAGAAGAATTGAAGAGAAGAATAGGGCTAAAAGGAAAAAGCGTAAGAAAAAGAAAAAGGAAGAAGTTAAAGAGGAAGTGCCTTTCGAGGAGCTTTCTGAAGAAGAACAGCTTCAAAGGTTGATTGAGGAAGAGGAAAGAGAAAAAACGGTAGTCATTCCAGAAGTTATTTCTGTTAGGGAATTTGCCGAAAAGCTTGGAGTTGAAGCCAATCAAGTTTTACAGGACCTAATTGCATTAGGTAAGTTTGTGGCTATAAACCAACCAATAGATTTCGAGACTGCTTCAAAAGTTGCGGAAAAGTATGGAAAAGTTGTCAAATTGGAGGGTGCAGAGGAAGAAGAAACGCTGCTTGAGAAAGAGTTAGAGGAAATGCCTGATAAAGAGGAAGACCTTAAACCGAGACCTCCTGTTATAACAGTTATGGGTCATGTAGACCACGGTAAAACAACCCTTCTTGACTATATAAGAAACACTAAAGTGGCTGAAAGAGAAGCTGGTGGTATTACTCAGCATATAGGTGCTTCTGTTGTTGAAGCAAATACAAGCGAAGGAAAGAAAACCCTTGTATTTTTGGATACGCCAGGACATGAAGCTTTTACTGCAATGAGAGCAAGAGGTGCACAAGTTACCGATATTGCTGTTTTGGTTGTTGCAGCTGACGATGGGGTTATGCCCCAGACTGTAGAAGCCATTAATCACGCCAAGGCGGCTGGAGTTCCTATAATAGTTGCTATTAACAAGATAGATAAACCGGGAGCCAATCCTGAAAGAGTTAAGCAAGAGTTAACACAGCACGGGCTTATTCCGGAAGATTGGGGTGGTGACACCGTTATGGTTCCCGTTTCTGCCAAGACAGGAGAAGGTGTAGATGAACTTCTTGAGATGATTGCTCTCCAAGCTGAGTTGATGGAATTAAAAGCTAACCCAGATAAACCTGCAAGAGGGGTTGTTCTTGAAGCAAAATTAGATAAGAAAAGAGGACCTGTTGCCACGTTACTCGTTCAGAGCGGAACATTGAAAATAGGTGACCCAATTGTTGCTGGGCTTTATGCCGGTAAAGTAAGGGCTATGTTTGACGATAAAGGTAAGCCGGTTAAGGAAGCTGGTCCTTCAATACCTGTTGAAGTTTTAGGGCTTGAAGGTGTTCCACTTGCAGGAGATAAGTTCTATGTTGTTAAAGATGAGAAAACTGCAAGGAAGATTGCAGAAAAGAGACAGGAACTTGCAAGGGAGTCTGCACTTGAAAAGGAGAAAAGAGTTTCTCTTGAGGAATTGTTTGCCCAGATGCAAGCAGGTGAGATTAAAGAGCTCAATATTGTTCTGAAAGCAGATGCTCAGGGTTCTATAGAAGCTATCAGGAAATCCCTTGAAGAGCTTTCTAACGAAGAAGTGAAGGTTAACATAATCCATGCTGGTGTAGGTCCTATAACAGAAAACGATGTTATGCTTGCTGCTGCTTCTAATGCTATTGTTATTGGTTTTAACGTTAGACCGGATTCTGCGGCAAGAAAAACAGCAGAAAGGGAAAAAGTTGATGTCAGAACTTACAGAGTTATTTACG